>JBMTJR010000185.1:0-5135 GCA_049438565.1 Kiritimatiellia bacterium | reverse complement strand
GCCAGACCGAGAGAAGCTGACGGGGTTGCGGGGGGAAATGGATCGGGAGTTCCCTGCCGTTTTCGTCCCGGAGCTGCGGGGAGGTCATGCGAAGACCGTTCCGTCTACGGAGGCGCGCAGGGATTGTCCGGGGGCGAGGGTGACAAAACGTTTTCTGTCCCAGGGTCCGGTAAAAAAATCCTTCAGCCAGCGGGTGTCCGCCGCTTCGGCGGTGAAGCGCCAGCCGAGATGAGCGGCACAGCGTTTGCAGTAGGCCTCGCCCTCCTCCGCAGCCGGGGTGCGGAGGAAACAGGCGCGGTCGTAGTGTTGGAAGGCTTCGCGGTCGGCTTCGATCAGCTCTTCCACCATCTCTTCGTCGAATTTTTCCGCGTACAGCTCCTGAAGCCAGGCGGCGCGGTCGGGACCGGGCACACGCCGTTCGCGGATCCAGCCGCGGGAATAAAAGTAGGTGCCGATGCAGTCTTTCTGGATGTTCTGATGGCGTTGGTTGGAGCCCAGCAGCAGGGCGATGCAGTCGTGGGCACGCGGGAGGATGAGAGGGCGTCGGCGGGCGCAGATCCCGTTGAGTCCGCCGCCGCAGAGTCCATAGAGCAGAAGGATGGGATCCTCACCGGGCTCAGCATCCAGCGCATTGATCTCCGACTGAAGACGGGAGCGCAGTTCATCGGGCCGGTCGTGCAGCCCCATCTCCAGCCAGACTGTTTTCGGGAGTGACAGATGGAGGGCCTCGAGTTCTTCGCGGAAGACATCGCAGGCGATGAGAGAGGTCGGGGAAGTCATGGGTCAGGAGTCATTCGTCATTAGGGTCGTGATTCGAACCAGTTTTGAGCAGTGCTCGATACCTTCAGTTCGCATCATGCAAAGTCCTTCGGGCGTAAAATCCACCTCCACGATCTCTTCCCCCACCTGGGCCAGCCCTTTCACGCGGTGGGCGTCGCCGCACCAGGCGAGGAGTTCTTCTTCATTGGCGAACCCAGGGGGGGTCAGGGTTTCGGCTTTGAAGCGGAGGGCGCTGCATTTGCCGAAAGGTTCGTGCGGAAGAGGAGCGGCACGTGGGAGGCCGAATTCGGGAAGATCGCGGCAAAACGAGGTTTCCAGAAAACGGGTTCCGGGGTTGAGAGTCCGGATTTCAGCGCGGCAGTCCGCGATTTGATCGGGGGTCGCAAGGTCGCATTTGTTCAGGAGGATGGTATCGGCGGCGCGGAGCTGAGCTTCCATGACCGGGAGTTTGCCGAAGAGCTTGCGGAAGCTTTTCGGGGCGAGCACGCTCATAATACTGCGCACCTGAAGCTGATCACCGTAGCCCGCCTTTTCGATGAGGGTGCCGATGGCGGAGGGGTCGGCGATGCCACTGGTTTCGATGACCAGGGCGTCGAGAGGTTCGCGGGCATGGGCGGGCATCACGTCCTCGCGGAGCATGCGCAGAAAATCCGCCGCCTTGCATTCACAGAAAATACTGCCGCCCACCACGGAGACGGTTTCGGGTCCGGAATGCCGCAGCCGGCCCGCGTCCACATCCTGACCCGACAGCTCATTCACCAGAAAGACCATACGCAGATCGGCGCGGGTTTCCGCGATGCGTTTCAGCAGGGTGGTTTTGCCACTACCGAGGAAGCCGGTGATGAGGAGGACGGGGAGGGGGCGGGACATGATTATACTTGATATTCAGGGGGTAAATTTTTTAAAAACAAGGTCCCGGACAGCTTTAAAATGTTTGGCATTGCCCGAGCAGAGAGTCACACCGTTTTCCACCGCGGTGGCCGCGATGAGCGCATCACCCGCTCTCATTCCGTGAGACAGTGCGTATTCCTCCACATAGACGGCGGCACGATGACCAATATTTTCAGTCAAGGGGAGGATTTGAAAAGAGAAGTCCTTGAGAAAGGACTTGGTAAGGAGATGCTGTTGCTTGTTTAGAGGCATCTGCAGCAATTCAAGGTAGGACTGTAGTGAAAGTTGCCGTTTCTGAGTTGAATCAATCAGTTTGGCCGCTTTGGCATTCCCTCGTTGAAGCCAGATGAAGATGTCCGTATCAAACAGCACGGTATCGACCTTCCCGCAATTGTTCCATTGTGGTTTCTACGGAGACATCCGTTTGCGTCATGCCGAAAAACGGATGGGAGGAAACCGGTGCAGATCCCTCTTTCACGACAGGGGAAAGCACCCCTTTGACCTTTCCGTGATAGAGAACATTCACGCTTTCACTGCGATCGAGCGCCTCGAGTACCTCTTTCATTCTGTAACGTAAATCCACAACGGTTGCATTCATAAAGACCTTATTGAATATGTATTGTTTGATTATACATTTATAGGGATGGATGTCAATGCCGTTTTGACGGTACCAAAGGATTCCAAATTTTCCGGAAAGCGAACGTCTGGAAATCTTTGAGATTCACGGTGGCGAATTCGTGGACACCGTGATGAAGAAGGGTAAGCGCAATTCGGGCATCAAAGACCCTGCGACGGGGGAAGGAGGCTTCCTTGGCGTATTCCCAAACCTGCTCCATAACCGGCGCGTTTTCGACCAAACGCCAGCGGGGATGATGCCGGAAACGCCGGATAACCTTCACGGCCTGGTCTGCGCTCAAAGGATGATTGGACATCACGGTTGGATTTCGGAGCAGGTTATATACTTCCGTCAACACCAGTTCACAAATCACCACATCCTGTTTGTTTGACCACTCCAGCAAAAGTTCCCGGCAGATCTCATGGCCTTCCGCTTTGGCATTACACGCAACAAACAAAAGATTCGTGTCCAAGGATTTCATCTTAGCTTGTCCAGATCCTCTTCGCGGGCCTGCTGAATATCCGCCAGGGAAATTGTCGGGCCTTCCCCTTCATTCACCCGTGGCAACTCCCAGGGTTCCTTATCCAAAGTGGGGTAAACGGTCACAATATATTCCAGGCCTCTGCGCATGACTTCCGCAAAGGATAATTCCCTTTCACGCGCCACCCGTTTTGCGGCCCGGTACAGTTCATCGGGAATTTGTACTTGTGTTTTGATCATAATGGCAAATTGCCATCATTGTTATTTGATGTCAAAATTTATTTTCGTTCAGTACAGAGCTCAATGGCCTCCACCAGGGCGGCGCGGTCGGGGATGATGGAGGCGAAGCGTTCAACTCCGTTGACGCAAATGCTGGGGATGGCGGTGACCTGGAGTTTTTTCATGTAGCCAAGTCCGTCGCGGTTGAGGATTTTGTGTTCGCGGACGACCACCGGAACCCCGGCGGCTTTGGCCCCTTCCTGCGCGGCTTTCAGCATGTAGGTGCAGGGGGCGCAGCCGGCGGAGTCGAGGGTGACCACGTCCACGATGACCTCCGGGGAGCTTGCGTAGTCGGGAAGGATGATGTCGTCGAAGGGGTCGGTGTCGACCACATCCGGGAGGGAGAGAGCGACCTGACGCTGATAGTCGTCGTGCACGATGCCCGCGACCACGTCGAGGTTTTCGGGATTGCAGGCGTAAGGGAGATCACAGCCGGGGGCCAGCATAAAGCCGGGACCTTCGCCCGCTTCGCGCAGACAGCGTGCCACGTCGCGGCGGGTGGCGTCGGCATCGCCGAGCAGCAGCACGGTGGTGAGTTTGAGATTTCCACCGAAGGATTTTCCGGCGGCGCGGCAGACCTCGCCGAGCTTCTTGAGGTCCACGTTTTCGTCCACGCACATGTTGTCGCAGGTGGTTTGGGCCATGACCTCCAGGTTGCGGGTGGCGTTGCCGCAGACAAACAGTGAGGAGATACCCCCGGCGTTGCGGACGGCATCGAAGATGCGGTTCAAGGAAGGCGCGACCACGTCTTCGAAATGCGCCGGACCGATCTGGCTGATCATCGGATCGACCACCGCGACCACATCGATGCCGGCGTCAAGATAGGCGGTGGCGAACTGGATGGCGATGTCGGTGCAATAGTCCATGAGGGTGGTGACACCGTCTTCTTCGTCGAACATATCGAGGAGAAATTCCTCCCCGCGCAGATGCAGGGCCAGGGTGAGGGGGCCGGTGAGCAGACCGAACAGTGCGGTGTCGCTACCGATGGAGGCTTTGAGACGATTGACTGCGTCGAACACTGCCGGGAACCGGCCGTTCTGCATGGAGAAAGGGGGGAGGGAAGCGAGATCGTAGCTGTCGTCCAGCGGATGGCTGGCCACGGAGGGCGGAGTTTCCTTGGCCCAGGCCAGGTTGCAGCCGAGGACTTCCGCTTCGAGTTGCAGATCGAAGACCACGGGGAGACCGTCGGGCTGATAACGGGCCTTGGCGGCTTCCAGACCGGAGACGATGTGATCGGCGGATTGGAGGTAGGCTTCGGCGTCCACTCCGATGAGGGATCCGGCATGGACCCCGGTGAAGGGGACCCAGGGCAGGCGCTCGGTATTTTCGCAGCGCAGGGAGTTCAGGAGGATGTCTTTTCCATTCATATCAGTTGTTTCCGTTGTATTCTTTCACCGCTTCGATCATGGCGATCATGTTTTCGACCGGACTGAGGGCCTGTACGTTGTGGATGGCATTGAAGACAAATCCGCCGCCGGGGGCGAAGGTCTCGCAGCGGGAGAGCACTTCGTCGCGCACCTGTCCGGGCGTGCCGAAGGGAAGGGTCTGCTGGGTGTTCACGCCACCGCCCCAGAAACAGATGTTGTCTCCGTAGCGCTGTTTAAGACCCCAGGCCTCCATCCCTTTGGCGGAGCACTGCACCGGATTCAGGACATCGAACCCGGCTTCGATGATGCTGGGGATGAGGGAGTCCACGGCCCCGCAGGAGTGTTTGAAGGTTTTCCAGGGAGTGTTGGCGTGGATCCAGTCGTTGATGCGGCGGTAATGGGGCAGCCAGAGTTCGTGAAAGGTGTCCACCGAGCAGAAGGTAGATTCCTGAGTGCCGAAGTCGGTGCCGCAGACCACGACCACATCCAGTACGTCTCCGGCGATGCGGTTGAGTTTAGCCATATTCTCCAGCGCGATCTCGGTTTGGCGTTGGAAAAGCCGAAACACGAAGTCCGGGTCAGAGGCCAGGAGCATATACCAGTCCTCCACCCCGCGAACGCCTTTGGGATGGGTAAGGAAGGGGGCGGGAACCAGGGCGATAACGCCGAGACAGGTGCCGTTGAGGTGGGTGATGACCGCACGGTCGCTGGCGCGCCCCCCC
>JBMTJR010000184.1:0-5161 GCA_049438565.1 Kiritimatiellia bacterium | reverse complement strand
TTGCCGGTCTGAAGTTTCATGTCCGCCCGGATCAGCAGAAACCGCTTCTCTTCGGGAAATGTTTGAATCGACTCCTCAAGGGTCTGCGAAATCTCCTCACCCAGAGAAACCAGCGTTTGGGCGTCCGGGGCCTGCTGTTGCCGGTTGATGAGGAGTTTGATCAGAATTTCATTGCTGTTTTTCGGTGAATCCGCGTGATCGCGGGCCTGTCGGGCAATGGAGAGGACCTGATCCAGGTCCTCCGCTTTTAAAGCCAGTTGGATGGCCTCCAGATAAACCGTCTCAGAGCAGGGATGGCTGCTTACCGCCTGCAGCAGTTCATTCAGCGCTTTCCCGGCTTCCCCGTTTTGCAAATAAAGTTTCGCCATCCACCGACGGGCTGTCACATTCCCGGGCTGAAAAGCCAGGAGTTTCTCCAGCAGGAGAAATGCGTCATTTTCCCGCTCCGCCTGCACCAGCCTCCGGATGGCGATCATGTAAAATTCATCGTTTTCCGGTTCTCTCTTGATCGCCTCCAGAAATGCTTCAATGGCGCCGGGGTAGTCCTGTTCCAGCTCCCGGGTCAGCCCCAGACTGAAATAGGCCAGCGCCTGGGAGGTGGGGGTTTCAGATGCCTCGCGGAGGGCAGGGGGCTGCAGGGTCAGGGTTTCGGCCTGTACAGGCGCTTCGGACGGGGGGCTTGCGCAACCGGAAACCAGAAACAGGAACCCGGATAAAAGACAAAAAAAGACCTGAGGTTTGGAAAAAATGAAACTCATGTTTTCCAAATACCCTCAGGTCCTTTTCCTAAATTTCAATGAAACTTATTTCTTTTTGTGCCGGTCCAGCTTTCTGCGCTTGCGGCGCTTGTGCTTGGACATTTTCTTACGGCGCTGTTTTTTAATGGAGCCCATGATTCAGTCCTTGGTGATTAGGGGTTCTAAGAAAATTTCCTGTTTCTGGATCAGGGAATGATCTTGTTTAATGAGAGTTCGATAATGCCTTCGGCACCGGCCGCCTTCAGCTTGGGAATGATTTCCCGGACAACCTCCTCCTCCACCACGGTCTCCACCGAATGCCAGTCGCATTCGGAGAGACTGTTGAGAGTGGGAGCATGCAGGGAGGGCAGAATATCCACCACGGTTTTCAGATTGCAGTCCTGCACGTTCAATTTCAACAAAACTTTGTTTTCCGCGGCCAGCGCGCCGGTAAGCAGCATGGAGATCTGCTCCAGCTTGGCCCGTTTCCAGTCATTTTCCCAGGCGGCTTTGTTGCAGATCAGCTGGGTGTTGGACTCCAGAATGGTGTCCAGAATCCGCAGATTGTTGGCCCGCAGTGAATTCCCGGTTTCGGTCAGCTCCACAATGGCATCCACCAGTTCGGGCGCTTTCACCTCGGTGGCCCCCCAGGAGAATTCCACTACCGCGTTCACCCCGTGTTTTTCCAGATAACTCTTGGCGATGCCCACCGCCTCGGTGGCAATTCTTTTTCCTTCCAGATCTTTGGCGGAATGAATGTCGGAGTTTTCCGGCACGGCCACCACCCAGCGGACGGGATTTCTTCCCTGTTTGGCGTATTTGAGCTCGCAAACCTGATGTACATCCGATCCGTTTTCCACAATCCAGTCGTGACCGGTCAATCCCGCATCCAGCATGCCGAGCTCCACATAGCGGCTCATTTCCTGAGCCCGGAGCAGACGGATCTGCAGTTCCGGATCGTCGCTTCGCGGAATATAACTCCGTGAACTGGGTTTGATGCTGAAGCCCGCCTTACGGAATAATTCGTAGGTGGAGGCTTCAAGACTTCCTTTCGGGAGGCCCAGAATAAGTTGTGATTGGCTGCGGTCAGTCATAAATGAAAGGGAGAGAATCGGTTGAAGGGCGAGAGCTATAGAGGATCTTCCGCCCGCTGTCCACGTTATTTTCGTGAAAAAAGCCCTTTTCAGGGTGCGGAAGGGGGAGGAGGCGTGGGGATCAACTGCAGGGAGTTTGACCAGAGAATCTGACCCGTCCGCGTCACGGCTTTTGCCCGGAGGGTGACCGGTCCAGTGCCGGATTGGTTCAGACCCAGGGTCAGCTGATTTTTCCGGTCGGCCGGATTGAGCTGATGGATCTGATCGACGCCCCGGTAGATCTCCAGAAACAATAGAGGCTCCTCACTTTCGGTCTCCAGGACCACATGGTCCGTTTTCACCGACCCGCGCAAACGCAGTTTTCCGGGAACGGGAGTGGTAATCCGTTTTTTTACGGTTCCGAGCTGCGGGGGTGCCCAGAGATAACGGGAATGCAAGATCAGTTCCAGATCCGGACCGATGCTTTCCGCATTGAATGGAATCTGCCATTCCGGTCCCGGACCCTCGATCCGTTTGCCATCCGCAAAGAGGTGATAAGCGGTGGAGGAACTGGGCGGGGCCCCGACCGCCTTCACCTTCAGAACACCTTCCTTCCATTCCGTTTTCAAATCCAGTTTTTTCATTTGTTCCCCCCAGGGACGGCTGAGCGGATCCCCCACGATCAGCAGCTGGAAGGGAGAAGCCACCGATTGCATGAGGGCTTCGAGCAGCGTATTGCCCTTGAGAACTCTTTCAAAAACTGCGGCTTCCGGAAATTTGGTCCAGATGGCATAAGGTTCGGTCACGGTTCCGGAGCTGGCCGCCGCGCCTGCGTCCAGCCATTCAGTGAGTTTGGTTTGAATGGTCAGGTCAAAGGTGGCCGCGTGACTGGTGAGATGATCCGCATAGGCTCCCGGCTGCAGTTTTCCCCGGTACCGGGCGGTATGCATCTTGGCCGCGCCGCCCATGACCCCGATGATCTTTTTGGGCAGGGGATCGGTCGCGGAGAGCATTTTCACATCGATGCCCCGCTGGCGCAGACGGTCGGCTGTCCTTTCGTACTGGGCCAGCCGGGTGCGGGTGCGCACATCCGCATTGGTTTCAAACACAATAGAGCCGACCGGCATTTTGGTGTCGCCCTCAATGCTGCGCAGCAGGTCTTTGCGGATCCTCTCCGGGCTCTGAGGCGGATAGAACACTCCCAGCATGGCGGCGGGATAAAACGGAGGGTCTATGCTGCGGTTGAGGGGGTAACGCAGAAGATTCGCATTTTTTTGCGGGGTGTCCGGAGGCTCGGAAAACCAGGGAGAGAGGGCCTGTCCGCTTTTGATCAGATTGCCCGCGGGCAAATTGCCCGCGCAACTGAGATACGTGGTGATACTCAGTTCCGGCGAGTCGGGAACCGATACCCGGGTCGGCCAGTCCGGACTCAGCAGCAGCGCGGTGGGCGAGGGGTCGTTCAACTCCTTCAGCCGCTCCAGCACGGGGCGCAAAAGTTCTTTTTCCGCCTGGGCCAGCGGCACCGTCCAGCGGGGCGCAAAATTCGCGGTGCGGAAAAAAGAGACCGGCGGCTGCAGAACCAGAATCCGTTCGGCGGGAAAATTTCGGGCTTCGGCATAGGTGTGGGCAATCTGCATGGCCTCCAGAGAGCGGCCGTTGATGATCAGCAGACACTCCGACGGCATTTGGGCTTTCAGGGGCAGAACACTCAGGATCCAGAAAGTCAGCAGTCCGCAGCGCCGCATCAGTAGGCCCCTTTTTTATTCAGCACGGCGTTTACGCTGCGGACCAGGATGACGATATCCAGCCAAATAGACCAGTTGCGCACATAGTAGGAGTCCCAGCGGATGATTCCGTCGTTTCCGGCGTCACTTCTTCCACTGACCTGCCAGAGTCCGGTCATTCCCGGACGCACCCGCCTCCGCAGATCCTGCACGCTCTCCGGGAGTTCCGCATCGTGATAGGCGGGCAGGGGCCGCGGACCGATCAATGCCATTTGACCTTTGAGCACGTTGATGATCTGCGGCAATTCGTCCAGAGAGCTTCGGCGGAGAAATTTTCCGATCCAGGTGACCCGGGGATCATTTCGGGTCTTGAAATCTTTTTCCCACTCGCTGCGGAATTGCGCATCCTGATCCAGTTTGCGCTGCAGGATACTCTCGGCATCCGGCCGCATGGTGCGAAATTTCCACATCCGGAAAGGTTCCCCCCGCATGCCGATACGGGTCTGCAGGAAAAAGGGATTGTGGAAATCCGAAAGAAAAATCAGCAGACTGACAAACAGAAACACCACAAGACAGAAGGGAAAGAGGAGGAGCACAATAAAGGTCTCACTCAGCTGTTTCAGCAATCGGGACCAGGGATCGAGCAGGTTGGTGGAGATTTCCAGACCCGCGACCCCGCCGAGATCCCGGGGAGTTATCCAGAGCGTGGGCGCATGGGTATGGAATTCAGGCACGATCAGGGTGGTGCGGTAGTTTAAGGAGACATGTTCGGAAAACTCCGGACGGACCTCCCGCATGGTGGAGGGTTCCAGCAGGATGGCTCCATTGGCATAGGGGTAGGGATCTTCGTCCATGGACAGAACCGGAACGCCGTCCAGATCCCGATCTCCGGAGGGAACGGCGAGAAACACGCCCACCGGAACATATCCGATGCCCCGGCTTTCCCCCAGCAGTTTGAGCAAATCGATGATTTTCTCCCGATGACCATAAATCACCACCTGCATTCCCCACAGCTGATAGCGGATCAGCAGACGCTTCACGCCGGTGCGGATAAACGGAATCAGAATGGCGGCCAGAACGAAGGCCAGGGTAACGGTCATACGACTGTTGAGGTCGCCGGTTTTACTCAGAAAGATGGCCACACTGGTGCCTGCAAAAAAGGTAATCAGCAGAAGGTAGGTTCTGCGAATGCTTTCCACCACGCCCAGCCCCCAGCCGGGGGTCAGTTTCATTCCGATACTGAGGATGACCCAGAAGCCGGACACAAACCAGGCCCAGGCCGGGGTCATGTGTCCACCTTTGAAAAGCTCCCGGATCAGTCCCGCCAGATAAAAAGCCCAGGCCATGGCCAGAAGATCTCCGGACACAAACGACAGCGTATTGAGCAGCCAACGGGTGAGCAGCACCATACGGGGATTCATTCCCCCCGGGTTTTTCGGGGAACGCTTCAGCGGCAGATCAGGTAATTCGTTATCCATGGCCATGGATTATTGAAGATCCGATTCCTGAATTTCAATGAGGAAGCCGTTTTATCTTCGACCCGCAGGGGGGGGCACCTGGTTTCAAAAGGGACTTATACGCCCCGGGGGACCTGCGTCAGAACCGAGAGGGCGGTCAGATAGACCTT
>JBMTJR010000183.1:0-5207 GCA_049438565.1 Kiritimatiellia bacterium | reverse complement strand
CCGCTGGATACGTTGTAGGGGGAGGGAGGGGGGGAATTAGGGAATTAGGGAATTAGGAATTGGGGAATTGGGGAATTGGGGTCTGTTCCGGGATTTGTCCCATGCGCTTTAATCGTAATCTTGATCGTAATCGTAATCGAATCAGCTGCCAATGACTCAAAATTTCGTGTTTTTTTCAAGACTTCGATTACGACCACGATTACGACCACGATTACGATTTTTTAGAATGAAACATGCTTTCCGCTTTGCGCAGGGGTATTTCCTTTGGTAGGAGTCCCACACGATCGGAGATTCTACCATTTGTAAACGGAGCGTGTCATGTGTGGTATTGTAGGAATGTTGGGGAACCGGAATGCGGTTCCTGTGTTGATTGAGGGTCTGAAACGCCTGGAATACCGGGGATATGATTCCGCCGGGGTGGCGGTGTTGCAGGAGCGCGGTCTCGAACTCCGCCGTGCGGTGGGGCGGCTGAGCGAGCTCGAACTTGAACTTGCCGCGAATCCGCTTTCCTCCGCCCTGGGAATTGGTCACACGCGCTGGGCCACCCACGGGGAGGCTTCGGTGCGGAACTGTCATCCCCACACGGCCGCGGAGGGACGCCTGGCGCTGGTGCACAATGGAATTATCGAAAATTATCAGGATCTGAAACGCACTCTGATGCAGCAGGGGGTGTCTTTCGCCTCCGACACGGATACCGAGGTGCTGGCGGCGCACATCGCCGCCTGTTCGGCTTCGGGAGATTTTCTGGAGGGACTGCGGAATGCGCTGGCAGGTGCCCGCGGGGCCTATGCGATCGGACTGCTGAGCATGGATCAGCCGGGAATGCTTTATGCGGCGAGGCTCGGGTCTCCGCTGATTGTGGGGCGGGGAAAAGACGGCGTGTTTATTGCCAGCGATGTGCCGGCGATCCTGCCCCAGGTGGAGGAAGTAATTTATCTCGAGGATGGGGAAATCGCCCGGCTGAGTGAGGGCGGGGTGGAGATCTGGAATCTGGCCGGAGAGGCGCAGGAGCTCAAATGGGTGAAAGTGGAAATGGAGGACAGCGCGGTCGATGCGGGCGGCTTTGAGACCTTCATGCTCAAAGAAATTCATGAGCAGACCCGGGTGCTGCGGGGGCTGATGGATCAGTATCTGCAGGAGAACCGGATTGTCTTTCCTGATTTGGAGATGTCCGTGGGGCATATCCGCACCCTGAAACGAATGATGATTGTGAGTTGCGGAACCGCCTACTATGCGGCGATGTATGGTCGGCTGCTGATTGAGCATTTCACCTCCATTGCAGTGGAAACCGATCTGGGCAGTGAATTCCGCTACCGCTCGCCCAAGATTGATCCGGCCACGCTGGTGGCCACGGTTTCGCAGTCGGGAGAGACGGCGGACACCCTGGCCTCGGTGCAGATGGCGAAGTCGGCGGGCTGTCCGATTCTCTCTATCTGCAATGTGTTCGGAAGTTCGCTGGTGCGGGAGAGCGATCACCTGATCTATACCCACGCGGGTCCCGAGATCGGGGTGGCTTCGACCAAAGCCTTCACCGCGCAGTTGATGTGTTTTGTGTTGCTGACCCTGCATCTGGCCGAAGCACGGGGAGAACTGGATGCGGAGAGCCGTCAGGAACTGCTGGAGGAACTGCAGCGGATCCCGACGGCCATTCACAAAGTGCTGGAGGGCAAAGAGCAGATCCGCGAGATTGCCAGCCGGCACCATGACGGTCCCAGCTCGCTTTATCTGGGACGCCGCTTTAACTATCCCATCGCGCTGGAGGGTGCGCTGAAAAACAAGGAGATTTCTTATCAGCATGCGGAGGGATATGCCGCCGGGGAGATGAAACATGGCCCGATCGCCCTGATCAACGAATCCCTGCCGGTGATCTGCATCTGTACGGAAACGGAGGATGAAGTGGCGGAGAAAATGATTTCCAACGTGCGGGAGGTTCAGGCCCGGGCCGGCAGGATTATCGCTATTGCCACCGAGGGGGATCCGCGTCTGGAAGGCATTACCCGGGACATCATTTTTGTGCCCCGCACTTCTGAGTGTCTTTCGCCGCTGGTGAATGTGGTGGCTCTGCAACTGCTGGCCTACTATGCGGCCCAGGCCCGGGGAACGGATATCGACAAGCCCCGCAATCTGGCCAAAAGTGTGACGGTGGAATAGCAGATGGCCCGTTTTGTTGTTCAGGGAGGGAAACCTCTGCAGGGATCTTTCACGCCGACGGGAAACAAGAATGCGGCACTTCCCATGCTGGCGGCCTGTCTGCTCACCGATCAGGAGGTGATCCTCCGCCGGGTGCCGGACATTGCGGACGTGCAGGTGATGTGTGAACTGCTGCGCACTCTCGGGGTTTCCGTGGTTCGGAACGACGATGTGGTGACGCTCCGGGCTTCGGAAGTGAATGCGGACGAACTGTCGCCGGAATTCTGCCGCAAAATCCGCGGCAGTATTCTGCTGGCCGGCCCCCTGTTGGCCCGCTGCGGCAAAGTGCGTCTGGCCCCGCCGGGCGGGGATGTGATCGGCCGCCGCCGCCTGGATTCTCATTTGCACGGTCTGGCGGAGATGGGGGCGAAACTGCGGTTGATGCCCGACGGACTGGAACTCAGCTGCCGTGCGCTTCATCCTGCGGATCTGCTGCTGGACGAGGCTTCGGTGACCGCCACCGAAAATCTGGTCATGGCTGCCGCGGCCACGCCGGGAATCCATGTGCTTTACAATGCGGCCTGCGAACCGCATGTACAGGATCTGTGCCGCCTGCTGGAGGCCATGGGCGCGGAAATTACCGGGATCGGCACTAACCGGCTGGTAATCAAAGGCCGCAGCGAACTGGGCGGCGCGGATGTGGAGCTGGGCGCGGATTATATCGAGGCGGCAAGTTATATGGCCGCCGCAGCAGTGACCGGCGGCTCCCTGCGGGTTCAGAATGTGCATGTGCCCAGCATCCACCGGGTTCTGCACCGCTCCTTTGACCGTCTGGGCGCGGGGTGGGAAGTGGAGGGACGGGACTGGGTTTACTCCGCGCGGGAATCATTGCGGGTGGGCGATGATCTGGGCGGTGCCATTCCGAAAATTGAAGACGGCATCTGGCCGGCCACGCCTTCGGATCTGATGAGTCTGCTGATCGTGGTGGCGACGAAAGCGGAGGGAAGTATTCTGTTTTTCGAGAAAATGTTTGAAAGCCGGATGGTCTGGACCGACCGGCTGATCAGCATGGGGGCCCGGATCGTGCAGTGCGATCCTCACCGGGTGCTGGTGAACGGTCCCTGTCAGCTGAGCGGATCGCATCAGACCAGTCCGGATATCCGGGCCGGGATGGCTCTGATTCTGGCCGCGCTTTCAGCGGAGGGGGAGAGTGTGATCGAAAATGCCCAGATGATCGACCGGGGCTACCAGCAGATGGACCTGCGGCTGCGGGAACTGGGTGCGGTGATCCAGCGTACAGAGTAAATTCGGGCGGAGGGAGCCCGGACGTTGTGTACTGCATTTTGTTGGAACTATAGGTTTTTTCGTGGAAGAAGCGCGATTTGGTCAGACGTGAACTGCAACGCGGGCGCATCCCTGAATTGGTTTTTTACAACCGCGGACAGCGCGAACGGCGCGGACCCATACAGGATATTTGAGGGTATTTCTATTTGAGTTTCGCTTGAACCATCCCCTTTGAAATTTCGAACTGCAATGTCCGTGTTCTCCGCGCCGTCAGCGGTTGTTTACCCATTCTATATGTACGATTGAACCGATTGTGGGATGCGCCCCTGCAACGCAGTGTCCCCATGCCAGCCATGGGTGCAACCCATGGAAAACGAGGTTTTGTGATGGGAAAGCCTGAAGGGGTGACCCCATATTACCGAAGTCTTTGCGGAGTTGGGGCCGTGCCTACCGGACTCATCCTTCGTCCGGAACTGAGACCCGGGGTTGCCCTGGCCGTGGCTCGCGCCACGCGCGGGCAGGCACCCCGGGCTTGTATGGAGCCGCTGCGTTGCAGCTGAATTTCATGGCAGACGGAGAAAAAAATCTCTTGTGGACATAAAAGAAGGGTGCGGTGATCCAGCGTACCGAGTAAATTCGGGCGGGGGGAGCCCGGACTTCAAAATTGTTGTGCTGTACATTTTTTTCCGAATGGGGGTTAAAAAGTTTCTCGCCACTCCGGTTCCGCTGAAATAAAATTTCAGGCCATGGACGGTTTTTTGCATTTTGAGAATGTGACCAAATCCTTTGGCGCTGTGACTGCGTTGCGTGACGTGACGCTTTCGGTGAACAAAGGAGAGGTCTTTTCCCTGCTGGGTCCCAGCGGCTGTGGCAAGACCACGCTGCTCCGGATCGCCGCCGGGTTTGAGCAGCCGGATTCAGGCCGGGTCTATCTTGACGGTGTGGACATCACCGATCTCCCTCCCAACCGGCGGCCGGTGAATACGGTGTTTCAGAATTATGCGCTGTTTCCACATCTGAGCGTCCGGGACAATGTGGCCTTCGGGTTGAAGGCGGCCGGAATCAAGCGGGCGGAGATCGAGGCGCGGGTTACCGAAATGCTGGCGAGGGTGCAGATCACCGAGGATCAGGCTTCCCGCAAACCGCCCCAGCTGAGCGGCGGACAGAAACAGCGGGTGGCCATCGCCCGGGCGCTGATCAATCAGCCCCGGGTTCTGCTTCTGGACGAGCCGCTGGCCGCGCTGGACCTGAAGTTGCGTCAGCGGATGCTGATCGAGCTGGATGAAATTCATGATCAGGTGGGCATCACTTTCCTCAACGTCACCCACGATCAGGGAGAGGCGATGGGGCTGAGTGACCGGATCGCGGTGATGAATGAGGGGAGGGTGGAGCAGATCGGCACGCCGGGACAGATCTACGAATCGCCGGTCAGCAGTTTCACGGCGGCGTTCATCGGCGACACCAACTTTTTTGACGGCGTGGTGGCGCAAAAGGTGGATGGAAATTACAGCCGTCTCCGGATCGAAGGATTTCCGGACGTGCTCTGTTACAACGACCGCGAGCGGAGTGAAGGGGATTTTGTCTATCTAAGTGTGCGTCCGGAGCGCTTTGCCATTTCACTCACTCCGGCGGAGGAGGCGGCGCGGCGGAATCATGTGGAGGGAGTGGTCGAGGATGTGATCTATCTGGGTTCGCTCAGCCGCTACTGGGTGCGGGTGGGGGAATACCGGCTGTCGGTCAGCCGTCAGCACACCCGGTATCATCTGGACGAGAAACCGATCCAGTGGGGCGAC
>JBMTJR010000182.1:0-5250 GCA_049438565.1 Kiritimatiellia bacterium | reverse complement strand
GCTGGCGAAGTTGAACTCCGGGATCCGGATGCAGGTGCGGGTCGTCCGCCGGAAGTTTTTCCAGACAGCGGGAAAGCATTGACCACTGCAAGTCTTCTATTTGGCTTTTCCACTCTGCCTGTCGCCGCATCAGAATCTCCAAGGCAAATTCACGACGAGCAGGATCCAAAGCCATATCCGGATATCTCTCCGCCAGTGCATGATAGGACAATGCCGCATCTCCCACCTGTCCCACCGGTACGTACGACAGGACTTGGGCCAGTAATCGATCTGACAGTTCCTCAGGATTCTCCAGATCCCCTGCAACCGAACATAGATGGGCAAAATCAGAATCCACCGGCCAGAAACCCTGCCACTGAATGCGGTCCGCAGAAGGAAAAAGCGTCAGCTTGGAATCCGCCACCCAGGCCTCGGTCACGGCATCGATCCGCACCATCAGATACTGCTTCCACAAATCCATGACGGCTGGCCCCTGCTGGCTGGTCGCCATCAAAAGCCGGCTGGCAATAGCAAGAATCAGTACCAGCGGCAACGCAATCTGTACAAGCACATCGTTGGGGCTCAGATGAAATACCTGCTCGGTCCTCCCCCGTGACCAGGCGGATACCTGCCGCAGATTTCGCTGCTCTATCTGCTGACGGGGGTTACCCATCGCTCTCCATCTCCGCCAGCAGACTCAAAAATCTTTTCCGCATTGCCTGTCGATCCTTGCCCCGCGACGCATCCAGTTCGCGCAACAAATCCGCGAGATTTTCTATAGACTCTTTGTTGATCCGGGCAGCTTGCTGTTGAGAAGCCGCGAGCTCCCGGACGATACCCGTCAATACTTCTCCCAACTTCAAATGCTGAACTGCCCGTTCCTCCAGTTGTTGCCGACTGAGCGCGGCCTCACCCTGTGTCTGCAGACTCTTTTCCGCAACCAAGACCAGTTGCTTCAGCAACGTGAGCGTCTCAGAACGGGCTGAGTTACCCTCCGAAATCTTATCCAGAAGTGATTGCTGCAAGGTCACCAGGTTGGTCAGAGCTGAGAATGCTTCCTGTTTCGGGACCTGTTCCGTCAATCTCTGAACCCGGTCACTCAGGACTTGCTGTGTTTCCTGCAAGCGATTTATCCCTTCAACCAAGGAGAGCAAAGGGATCGGGTGCAGACTTCCGGTAAGGGTTCGTACCGCATGATCCATACGTCCTAAGCCCTCCGTTAATCGCAATACGGTATCCTCCAGTGAGTCTTCGATCTCCTCCTGCACCCCTTCTGGTAAAAGCAGGCAATACAGCCAAGCCATCGGACGGGCCGCCACAAACGCTCCAACGATCCCCACCAGCGAGCTGAGCACTGCGGTGGCTGTGCCGGACAACAAACGGTCAACTGCAACTCGTACCGCTCCGGCCGACATTTCGCCCGCCACCGCCTCCACTCCGCTGCTTTCCAGACCAATCAGCAGTCCATACAGTGTCCCGACTAATCCCAGCATGATCAGGAAGAAGGAAAAATGAGACGGATAGGGACGCCACAACATCGGAGGCACCTCCTTCCGACCCAACAGGCGACAGGTGCGGGTCCCAATCCATGCTGGAAACAGGGTGATGAGAAACGGAATGAACGTAGAGACCGTACTCATGTCCGCCGACCATTTGACTGCCTGCGCCAGCAGTTGCGGAGGGATCCATCCCAACCTTGGCTCCAATACCCCGCCAGCCCCCAAGGCAATGTTCAAGTTGACTCCCCAAATAAAAAGAAAGCCCACCGAAAGCAGACTACAAACTCCGATAAAAATCAGAAACGGTATTGGACTGGATCGGGTCATAGACTCAAAAAACCACAATTCCTGCAAAGTCCAACCAGAAAGAGGGGTTTTTTGTAAACCGGGGAACCGGTTTATCTTCTGCGGCGGAGGCCTAGCAGAAGGGCAAGAGACAGCGCACTAAACATTACAAGGACACCGGCTTCAGGAACTACCACTAAATCCCAGGCAAGTCCGTAAGTCTGCTCAATGCCCGCACTTCCCCAGACATCGTTCACCGTATTGTCAAAAGTATTGGCGTCATACTCGATGCGGATGCCGTAACGACCGGTCTCCGGCAAGGTGAATGAAAGGTGTTCCACGGTATTATACTGACTTTCAGATCGGGCGACCTGCGTGGTGAAATCAAGGTTGTCGTCCAGTTGCCAGATCGAGAGGTTAAGATCCGCCTGCGCGACATCGGCTACCGTAATATTGACTTCGTCCCATTCGCGGTTGCGGAGCCAGGACAGGGTGGAGGTAAGGGTGCTGTTCCCGTCCAGCGTGCCATCCAGAATATACTCATTAGAGAGACCGAGGCGGACGGCACCATAATCCCAGCCCCGGACGTCCACACTGCCAAGATTTCCGAGCGTAAAACCGGCGACATCCGTCTGCCCATTGACCTGAATGTCAAAGGTACGGTCGAGGTTCATGCGTCCGGCACCGGCATCCCAATCAAGGGACTGGGAGGTGACCTGCACAGCGTCTCCATTCACTTGAGTAAGCGTCTGCCCGTTGTCCCATCCATCGGTTTTGTCCGCGCCAGTGAGCAATAGAGATTTCACCACCACGCTCTGAGTGGCATCGGCATTACCGCTGAGATCTTCGAGGGTTTTGGCCGCACTGGTCACCAAAGCTGCGCCCCCGGCCACAATCGGGGCCGCAAAACTGGTGCCGCTCACGCTGCTGTAGAGATTATCGGCGCCGGTTCCGGCGGTCGATCCCGTCAAGGTGCTGTTGTTCCCACCGGATTGACCGTCATAGTAGGCTGATACGATATCCTGACCCGGCGCGGCAAGGTCCACCGCCGCCCGCACACCGCTGACGAGCACCCCGGTTCCGGTCTCGTCGTAATATGAGAAATCCTGAGGGGCACGGCTACTGAAGGAGGCCACCACATTATAGTCGTCCGTAGGCGCGAGGGCCGCCACCGTGATCTGATTGTAACCAGACCCGGGTGACCCCACGGTGTTGGCAGTGGGACCTGAATTTCCGGCACTAACCACGTGAGTGGTGGTGGAATGGGCAAAAGCGGCACCGTCACTCAGCAGCGTGTAGGCATTCGCGCCCGCGGCATCGGTAAAGCCATAACTGGAATTGATGACATCCGAGGTGTCGAAGGCGGTACTGAAAGCGGTAGCCACGGTGCTGTAGCTAAAGCCGAAGCTAAGCGCGTAGGCGTTGCCACCCCAGCTGGTGGCCAGGGCAGCACTTCGAAGATCAGTTCCATAGGCAAGTCCCTGCTGGTAAATACCGCCCCCTGCCGTTTGCCGTCCACCGATCAACATGCCGGCCCAGGTCGCATGACGGTCGTAGAGATCGGCCGTGGTGGTACCAAAGGCGTCGGAATGATGCGTGAAGCTACTCACATGGCTGAGGGATTCGTGACCATTCCAGATGTGACCGGCCTCCAAGTTGGTGGTGACCGTATTCTGACCCGTAATGGACGTGGTATGTCCAGTGTAACGGTTCGCCCCCAGAGCACTGTCGAGATTATAGGCTGGAAACCCGGCCCCGGTCGTGGCCTGGCTGCTGGTATCCAGAGGAGAATACGCCATGGGTTCGTTGGCGGATAGCCATATCGGCATCCAAAGCAGGATCAAATAGATGCAAGAACCCTTCATAGACCATTCATATAGGGGAAAATTTGATTCGGCAAGTCTCCAAATGTCTTTTGATTTTTCAGTCAGACCTCACAATCTACATTTTGTGGGATTTCTGGAGATTGACCTTTCTGGTATGATTTACTATATGAAGGAGTGAATTTGATTCGTAATTTCTTTTCTCTCCTGACCCTTACCTTTTTTTCCCTGTCTCCCGCTGCAGTGCTGATTCAGGATGACTTCAACGATGGGGTCATCGATCCGGCCTGGTCAGTGAGCGCGTATGAGGGCGGAGATCCCGGGGCGGTCGTCACCTACAGTGCGGTCGAAACCGGAAGTGTGCTGCGGATGAGCGAATTGAACGATCCCATTGCCAGCGACAGTGGGGCAGATTGGGCCTATGTCGAGTACAGCCAAAACTTAGGGGCTTCCTATTCTGATTTTGATCTGACCTTTGACTTTGCCTGGGACCAGGCCCCGGACGACATGATGGGCATTACCGTGATGATGATCAATGAGGAGGGGCAATCCTTCGCCAGCGCCGGATTCGTAGATTCATGGATCGTGTATCACGGTGGCGTGGGAGCACGCGTAGGTGGTTCCTCAACCGGTTTTGGCTATGGGAGCACTACCGCCACAGGCTCTGGTTCCTTCCAGATCACCAAAACCGGTGATCAAATCAGTTTTCTGCTGAATGACAGCCCCTACTTCAGCAGCAGTATCTCCTGAGAAAGCCTGCGGACCGTCACCCTTCGTTTTCAGTCCTATCAATATTTTGATGTTTCCACCTTCGGCACCCTGGAAGTCGATCGCCTGATCGTCAGCGTTCCGGAACCTGGGAGCCTGGTCCTTGCCAGCCTCGCCCTGCTCGGTGGCCTGGGACTGGCCTACGCCACCCGCAAGGACCCCTAATCACGCCACTACCGAACTTCTCCCTTTCAACCGCACCACCCCATCGGTTGCAAAAACACCTCTTCATTTGCTTTATCTGGACAGAAGAGGGCAACAATAAGATTGTAATTTCAGATTACCCCTAAGGGAAATCATCATGGCACGTATTCCCAAACCATGAAAGGTAAACCAGAACCAAAGCTCCTCTCGGGTGGAAATCCACAGATCCCGAAAGGAGATGACAATGGGCCCGTACAGGATTATATTGCCGCGATGCCCGGCTGGAAGCAGGAGGTGGGCAGGTTCCTGGATCAGCTCATCGTGCGGGAGGTTGAGAACCTGTGCAAAGCGGTGAGATGGAACTCGCCCTTCTACGGGGTTGAGGATCAGGGGTTCTTCCTCAGTATTCATTGTCTGACCAAATACGTAAAGGTGACCTTTTTCCGAGGCACCTCGCTCAAGCCCCTTCCGCCCGGCGGCACGGAAAAAAGTAAAGATGCCAGATGGATCGATATTTACGAAGGGGGTGAACTGGATGTGAAACTCCTCACCTCCTGGATACAGCAGGCCGCAGCTTTGCCGGGCTGGAAACCCTGAGAAACAAACCGGGATCCAACGAGGGGTCCGGGAGAAAAGGACCCGCCGAAAGGTTCAGCCGCCGACCACGACTCCGTCTTTCAAATCGGGTTTGACAGGCAGCCGGGCCCACTGCTCCAGAAAATCACGCCGGTCCGCCGCGAACAGAGGGGATA
>JBMTJR010000181.1:0-5269 GCA_049438565.1 Kiritimatiellia bacterium | reverse complement strand
CTCCGGAACCAGGCTGTCTCCGGACATTTGTTCGGTCTGGCTCCCGGGTATGCGGCAAAGGGCGAAGTGCAGGATGTGTACATGCGCAGTTTTGATATGGTGGATGATGAAGGATTCTCTTTCTTCCGCTCCCTGGTGGTCCGCTGTCTTGGGTCGGCGAAACAGGCTTTCACCTTTGAGGAGGTACCGCTGGGTTCCGGCATAGCCCTGAGCCTGTTTGTGGTTACGTTCTTCTACGGATTTCAGCGGGAACCGGTCAAGATTCTGCGCTGGATGCTGCTTTGTTCTTATGTTCTGCTGGTTTTGGCGGCGGGAATCTTCGGCAGTTCGCAGTTTCAGACCGCCCACATCTTTTTTCCCTGGGTGATTCTGTACGGAACCGCTTTCTTCTATCTGATGCTGGACCGGATGCAGATCACGGTTCAGATTGTTTCGCTGTCGGTGGTTTCGCTGTTTGTGTTTCTGCAGTCTCTGCCACTGCTGGTCACCCTGATGCCTCCCAAACCCAGCAGTTATCCGCCCTACCGGGCGAGTGACATTGCCCTGATCACCACGCCCTTTGATTCCGGCGAACTTCTCTGCAGTGACATGCCCTGGGCCACGGCCTGGTATGGCGGACAGTTATCGCTCTATCTGCCGGTTACCGTGGACCAGTTTTTCGGAATTCATGACCGGGTGCAGCCGGTGAAAGGTCTGTATCTCACGATGCTCAGCCGGAATCTCCCCTATCAGTCCCAGTTGGTGCGGGGGAATTATCAGAGCTGGAAACCGATCATGGATCTTAATTCTCTCCCCCGTGGGTGGCCTTTGATGGCGGGCTTTCCGATTCGTGGAGGTGAATCCGTGATCCTTGCGGATCGTAACCGCTGGATCAATGAGTAATCTGTGACCCGGAAAGAGCGCGCAGAACTGATTGACCGGCGGCTGCAGGAACTGTATCCGAATCCGCCGATTCCTCTGGATCACCGGGATGCCTACACACTTTTGATCGCCGTATTGCTTTCGGCCCAGTGCACGGATTTGCGGGTGAATCAGGTCACTCCCGCCCTGTTCCGTCTGGCGGACACGCCTGAGGAAATGGTCAAAGTGCCGGTGGAGCGCATCCGGGAACTGATCCGGCCCTGCGGACTGTCTCCCCGGAAATCCAAAGCCGTTTCAGAGCTTTCCCGGATTCTGCTGGAGAAACACGGGGGAAAAGTCCCGGAGGATTTCGACGAACTGGAGGCGCTCCCCGGCGTGGGTCACAAAACCGCCTCGGTAGTGATGTCACAGGCGTTTGGGCATCCTGCTTTCCCGGTGGATACCCACATCCACCGGCTGGCTCAGCGCTGGGGACTCAGCCGGGGAACCCATGTGGTTCAGACCGAAATGGACCTGAAAAAAGTTTTTCCCCGGGACCGCTGGAATGATCTTCATCTGCAAATCATTTATTACGGACGCGCACACTGCACGGCACGGGGATGTGACGGAAGGGTCTGTGAAATCTGCCGCCGCTGCTATCCGAACCGGAAATCCCCGGTGAAGCATCACAAAGCCTGAGCGGAATCCCTGGTTTCCCGGGTTGACCTTGGAGGGGCTTCGTTTAGGGTAGGGGGATGGATTTTCTCTCACAAATTGTTTCCGGATGCTGGAATACGCTGACCATGATGGCCCCGTATCTTCTGCTTGGATTTTTTCTTTCCGGACTGCTTTCGGTTTTGTTGCCGGTTGGACTGGTGAAAAAGCATCTGGCCCGTCAGGGAAAAGCCTCCATTCTGAAAAGTGCTCTGCTGGGCGTGCCGCTGCCGCTTTGCAGCTGTGGCGTGCTGCCGGTGGCCACCTGGATCCGGCGTCATGGAGCCTCCAAAGGCGCGACCGGGGCTTTTCTGCTGGCCACGCCCCAGACCGGTGTCGACGGTTTTCTGGTGGCACTCGGCATTCTTGGTCTGGGATTTGCGCTGTTTATCCCGGCGGCTGCGCTGATTTCCGGAATGGTGCTTGGACTGATCCTGAATCTGTTCCCCGATGATGCGGAGGGAGAGACGGAGGAGGAAACCGGTACCCCTGCAGCCAAACCTCTCCTCTACCGGATTTTCCGGCATGGCTATGTGACGGTGGCCGGGGATATTGCGGTTCCGCTGGGCTTCGGGATTCTGCTGGCAGGACTCTTGTCGGCTTTCGTCGATCCGCAGTCTTTTTCGGATCTGGGTGATGGATTTCTGGCCAAAATTCTGGTGGTGGCCGCCGCCACCCCGCTGTATGTGTGCGCTACCGCCTCGCTTCCAATCGGGGCACAGATGCTGGTGGCCGGACTTTCGCCCGGAACCGTGTTTGTCTTTCTGATGGCGGGGCCCGCGACCAATGCCGCCACCTTCACCACGATCAGCAAACTGATCGGACGGCGTGAGGCGGTCACCTATCTGGTCTGTGCCATTCTTCTGGCCGTAGGGATGGGGTACCTGCTGGATGCTGTGGAACCGCTGCTGCCTGAAATGGCCGCGCAGCATGTGCATGACCACGGAGAAACGCCGCTGTGGAAATCTGTTTCAGCCTGGGCTCTGATCGGCGTGCTGATTTCCGGCAAGGTCCTGCGGGGACGGCATTGAGGTTCGGAGTGAGTGTCGAACAGATCGCTTCAGAATTTCCCGCCGCGCGTCTTCCCCGGCATGTGGAGGTTCTTTTGCGGGAGACTGCGGAATCTCTGGAAAACTGGGAGGGAAACCGTCAGCATCACAGTTTTGTCCCGGCGGATTACGTGCTGGTCTATGATGCCCTTTGTCAATTGCGCACGCAAATGCCGACCAAACCCCGCTTTCTGGAGTGGGGCAGTGGACTGGGAATCGTGACCATGCTGGCTTCCGCCCTGGGGTGGCGGGCGGAGGGAGTGGAAATACAGCCTGCGCTGGTGCGGGAAAGCCGCCATTTGTCCCGGTATTTCGATTTTCCGGTGACCATCCATCAGGGAAGTTTTTTTCCGAATGACGACAATGCGGTCGAGCATTTGGAGGAGATTTGCCGGAAAAGTGACCTGATCTACGTATATCCCTGGCCCGATCAGGAAATTGAGATTTTTGATCTGTTTGACCGGCTCGCAAGCCCCGGCGCCTATCTGCTCACCTATTACGGGGTGGAGGATGTGCGAGCGTTCCGCAAGCACGCCTGAGCTTTACATCCCGGGGAACTGTTGATATGTCGGCTTTATGAAAATTCTGGTTTTACATGGACCCAATCTGGGGTTGCTGGGCAGTCGGGAACCCGGTATTTATGGACATCTCACCCTTGAGGAGATCAACCAACGTATTCAGAACACTGCCTCCGCACTGGGGGTGGAAATCGAGTGCCGTCAGTCTGATATTGAAGGGGAGCTGGTGCAATGGATTGGACAGGCAGGCAAAGAGAAAGACGGCCTGGTGATCAATCCTGCCGCCTACACCCACACCAGCGTGGCCATCCGTGATGCCATCAGCGCGTCCGGTCTGAAAACCGTGGAGGTTCATCTTTCCAACACCCATGCCCGGGAGCCTTTCCGGCACAACAGTCTCACCGCGCCGGTTTGTCTGGCCCAGATTCAGGGTTTCGGACCCGCCGGCTATCAGTTGGCCCTGCAGGGATTGGTGGACGTTCTGCGCTCGACAGCGAGCTAGAAAACCGTTAGGAAAACGCAATCGATACCCGACTATTAACCGTAGGAGAGCCTATTTCATGGAATACAAAGAACTGAAACGCATCATTGAGCTGGTCAAAAGCAATGGCATTGTGGAATTTGAGCTGGAAGAGGGCGATTTCAAGCTTTCAACCAAGCTGGCCTCCTCCGGCAGTATTCAAATGGTGGCCGCGCCCGCAGCCCCTGCCGCAGCCCCGGCTCCGGCCAGCGCAGCTCCGGCGACTCCTGAGGTACCGGCAGTGGCAGCACCCTCGATCAAATCGCCCATGGTGGGCACGTTCTACCGGGCCTCGTCTCCGGAGGCGGATGCCTTTGTCAAAGTGGGAGATGTGGTGACCCCGGAAACCACGGTCTGCATCATTGAGGCGATGAAAGTCATGAATGAAATCAAGGCCGAACAGAAAGGCCGCATCAGTAAAATCCTGGTGGAAAACGGGGAAGCCGTGGAGTTTGGCCAGAGTCTTTTCGAAATCGAAGCGCTTTAATTGGAGGCCGCTTATGGAACGCGTGCTTATCGCAAACCGCGGGGAAATTGCCCTGCGAATCATACGGGCCTGCAGAGAGCTGGGGATCCACACCGTGGCTGTGTACAGTGAAGCCGACCGCGAGGCGGCGCATGTGCAACTGGCGGACGATGCGGTGTGCATTGGTCCCGCCGCCGCAGCGGAAAGTTATCTGAAAATCAGCAATATCATCAGCGCGGCCGAAGTGACCGACGCCGATGCGATCCATCCCGGATACGGGTTTATGGCCGAGAATGCGGATTTTGCCGAAATCTGCGCCAAATGTAATCTCAAATTTATCGGTCCTTCTCCGGAGGCAATCCGGAAAATGGGCGATAAAAACACTGCGCGTGAGACCATGAAGGCGGGTGGGGTTCCGATCACCCCCGGCAGCGACGGTCTGATCGCCAATGAGGCCGAGGCGGTCAAAATTTCCAAACAGATCGGATATCCGGTTATTGTCAAAGCGACTGCGGGCGGCGGCGGAAAAGGGATGCGGATTGCGCACAATGAAATGGCGCTCAAGAATGCCTTCAGCACCGCCCGTCACGAGGCGGAGCGCGCTTTCGGAAATGCCGGGGTGTACATTGAAAAATATGTGGAAAGCGCCCGGCACATTGAAGTCCAGATCATGGCGGATGAACATGGAAATGTGATTCATCTGGGTGAGCGCGACTGCAGCATGCAGCGCCGGAATCAGAAAGTGCTGGAGGAGGCGCCTTCCCCCGCACTGGACGACGAAATCCGTCAGCAGCTCGGCGAGGCCGCCATCAAGGCCGCCAAAGCCGTGAATTACTCCAATGCGGGCACGGTCGAATTTCTTTTTGATGAGAAGGAACGCAAGTTTTACTTCATGGAAATGAACACCCGGATTCAGGTCGAGCATCCGGTCACTGAAGAAGTGACCGGGGTGGACCTGATCAAGGAACAGATCCGGGTGGCCGCCGGTGAAAAACTGAGCATCACGCAGGATGAAATCCGCAGTCAGGGTCATGCCATTGAGTTCCGGGTGAATGCGGAGGATCCTTCCCGCAATTTTGCTCCCTGCCCGGGGAAAATCAACTGGCTCAATCTCCCCGGCGGCTTCGGGGTCCGGGTGGACACGGCGGTGTATCCGGGGTAT
>JBMTJR010000180.1:0-5288 GCA_049438565.1 Kiritimatiellia bacterium | reverse complement strand
TTATTTCCGGATAAACGAATATATAAGCTGGGTTGCAGATTGCAAACGGAAAACTGCACGCAAGTTGGGATTGTCTAATCATTCAAATGGGGTAGGAAAACCTCAATCAAATCAGGATTTGTATCCGTATCACAGAAGGAGAGTTGAAATGGCGACCAGGAAAAAAGGTTTAGGGCGGGGCTTGAATGCTCTGATGCAGCAGGGGGGATCGCCCTCCTCTTCCTCCCCGGAGTCCATCCGGCCGGACGCATCGGAAGAAACTGACAAGGTCAGCAAAAGAGCGGAAAACCGTCAGGAAACCTCCGCAGGCACTCTGGAGGTGGCCATTCACCTGATTACCGCAAATCCGTATCAGCCGCGCGAACGCTTTGAGGAGGAGGCGCTGGAGGAGCTGACCCAGTCCATACAGGAGATGGGCATTCTTAGTCCTTTGCTGGTCCGGCAGCGGAAAGAGGATGGCGCAGGCTATCAGCTGATTGCGGGGGAACGCCGGTTCCGGGCCGCCCAGCGGGCGGGACTCAAAAAAGTTCCGGTGCTTCTAAGAGAACTGACCGATCAGGAGGCTCTCGAGATTGCGCTGGTGGAAAACCTCCAGCGCCGCGACCTGAACATTATCGAGGAGGCCGAGGGATATCAGCGGCTGGCGGACGAATTCAACCTGACCCAGGAGGCGATCGCCAAACGCGTGGGGAAAGGACGCGCCACCGTCGCGAATGCTCTCCGACTGCTGGCTCTGTCCCCCACTGTGCGGGATATGGTTTCCGATGGACGTCTGAGCACCGGTCACGCTAAAGTCCTCCTGGGACTGGAACTTCGCGAGGAGCAGGAGCTTCTTGCCCGCCAATCGGTGAAGGAAAACTGGAGCGTGCGGGAAATCGAACGTCAGGTGAAAGCCCGTCTTTCTCCCCCCAAACCCAAAACCGGATCCACCCGGAATGATATCCCCCCCGACCACGTTCAGTTTCTCACCGACAAACTTCATCAGAAATTCGGCACCTCTGTGAGACTCATTCCCAGCAAAAGTCTCCCCAACGGCAAAAAACAGCGGGGTCGGTTGGAAATCGATATTTATTCCAACGATGATTTGGACCGGGTGCTGGATCTGCTCGGGCTGAGCGACAGCCTCTGATCAGAAAGGCCAGAGCAGCGGAATCAGGAACATGCTGAATCCGCAAAACAGCGCCGCAAGCGGAAAACCGATCCGGGCAAAATCACCGAACCGGTAGCCGCCGGGTCCATAAACCATCAAGTTGGTCTGATAGCCGATCGGGGTCATAAAACTCGCCGATGCCGCAACCATGATGCAGATCATGAAAGGAAGCGGGCTGACCCCCAGATGATCCGCTGAATTCATGGCGATGGGAAAAACCAGAGCCGCCGCCGCGTTGTTGGTCATCATTTCTGTACTCAGCGCGGTCAGGACATACACCCAGAACAGGGTCCAATGCGGATGGTCTCCCGCCAGACTCAGGATGGCATCCGCGATCGTTCCCGCCGCCCCGCTGCTCTCGAGCGCAGTCCCCAGACCAAGCGCGGCCGCAATCGTCAGCAAGACATGCCATTCCACCTGGAGACGGGCCTTGGCCGGATTGCAACAGCCGCTCAGCAGCATCAGAACCACAGCCAGCACCGAGGCCTTGAGCATGCTCAGCCATCCGACGGCCACCAGCAGAACCATCAGCCCAAGAATTGCGAAAGCCCAGGGTGCCTTTTCAGTTCGGAGGGGTGCGGAATCCGCGACGGAACTGATCAGATAAAAGTCCCTGGAATCTTTCTGCCGGGAAAGGAATCCGGCGTGGGATTCAACCAGAAGCGTATCCCCGGCCTTCAGCACAATATCCCCGATCCGACCCGCAACCCGGCTGCCATTTCGCGCCACCGCAATGACCACGGCGTTGTAATGCTGACGGAACTTCCCTTCCCGGATGGAGCGGCCCGCCAATGGACAAGTGTTGGAGACCACCGCCTCCACCAGGCAGCGCTGATGCCGGGGCCCCTCCAGTTTGAAAACCTGCTCCGAAGCGGGTGCCAGACCTTTCTGCGAGTACACCGACCGAATCGAATCCACATTCCCCACAAACAGCAGCCGGTCCTCCTCCTGCAGAACTTCTTTAGGGGACACCGCGGAGAGAACCTGACCGCCCCGCAGTACTTCCGCAACAAAGACCCCTTGCAAATTGCGTAATCCCGCCTCCTCAATCGTTTTTCCCACCAGAGAAGTGTTCCCGGGAACGCGCATCTCCAGCGTATACTCCCTTGGATTCTCGATGACATCGGTAAACCCTTTCCGTTCCGGAAGCAGCTTGTGGAAAACCAGCAGATAAAGAAGTCCCAACAGCGCACAGGGTATCCCGATTTTGGAAATTTCAAACATCCCCAGACCCGCATCCTCCCCATAGCGGGTCTGCATCAATCCGTTCACCACTAGATTCGTGCTCGTGCCAATCAGGGTGCACAATCCACCGAAAATGGACGCATAACTCAGCGGGATCAGAAGTTTGGAAGGCTGGATTCGGATACGTCGGCTCCATTCCATCACCGTGGGTATAAACAGAGCCACCACCGGCGTATTGTTCAGAAAAGCGCTCATCAACACCACCGGAGAGGTCAGCCGCAGCTGCGCCCGTCGGTAACCTCCCGGAGTTCCGAGGATGTGCTGGGAGATCCACTGCAAGCCCCCGGTTTCCTGAATACCGGCCACCACAACATAAAGAAGCCCCACGGTCATCACCGCCGGGGAACTGAACCCTGCCAGCGCCGCCCCCGGATCAAGAACCCCGGTCAACAGAAGAACGGCGAGACCGCAAAGAAACACCACGTCTGAGGAAAGACGGGTGAATACAAGCGACCCAAAAGTCCCGGTGACCACCAGGATCGCGATCCAGGCATCCGGAGTTAAATGTTGAAAATTCGAAATCATAAGGAGAAAAAAAAGAAGCCCTTCGGTCTGTAATCAATCCTCCCTGGGAAACAATCAGGAACTGGGGGTGATTTCCCGTCGAGGATGTGGGCGGGATCCGTTAGCGGACTGCAGAACCCGCGCATCCCGTTTTGAGTTGGTTTTGGTTTTCAATTTCTCTTCCGATGCTTGACCAATGCGATTGCCCGGAACATCATCGGTGAAGATGAACATAAAAACCAAAAAGATTTTCATAGGAATCCTTCTTCTTCTCCTTCTTCTTCCTGTTCTGACCGTTCTGCTCACCCTGCAGCCTTTCTTTTGGAAGGCCGTCATTGTGCCCCGGATTGAAACCGCCACGGACTCACAAATAGAAATAGAAAATCTCAGCTTTGCCCCCCTTCGTTCCCTCTCCCTCTCAGAGCTGGAATTCAGAAAAAATGATGGGTCTCTGAATCTCGCCGCTCCATCGGTTCTTGTTCGTTACGACCTGATGAAAATTTTGAAAGGAACGGTCTGGATTGATGAGCTTTCAATCACATCCCCCAATATCGTCTACCATTCCCCCTCGCCTTCCTCCGCAGAATCGCCAGAGGAAGCTTCGGGTTCCGGAACGGCCATGGAAAAATCCATTCCGCAGCTGCATATTCAGAATGTAAGTGTGACCGATGGGGATTTCACCCTGCAGCAACCTGATAATTTTCTCAAGCTGGAGGGATTAAATTTATCGGTCCCGGAGATCCGGAACGGCCAAGATCTTCGTGCAAGCCTAAGGACCCGTCTTTATGGAGAACAGGTCACCTCCGAAACGCTGCATCGGTTGAATGGTCAGATCAACGGCACTTTGGACCTGACCCTCTCTCCGGAACTCCTTCCTCAATCCCTGGCAATGACGGCACAAAGCACTTTGGAAAGTCCGGATTCAGAAATCCCGGCCATGGATTTCAAACTGGAGACCCGGACCGAGCTTGATCTGCAGAATCAGAAAATCTCGGTTCATTCTTTGTTTGCCCAAGCTCTTCAGGGAGACGCTCCGATCCTGCAAGTGGAGTTGGATCAGGCCCTTCATGTGAACTATCAGCAATTGCCCCCTCAAATTTCAGATGCGGCACTGACCCTTTCCGTTCCCCCTCTGCAAATCAAAGACCTCCCCTTTGCCCCATGGATCCCCTTGAAAAAGGGTGAAATCTCTCTTCAAAGCACCTGGGAGGTTTCTGATTCCGGGAGACGGCTGCAGGCAAAAATCGACTTCGCAACCCAACAACTTGAAATTCCTGCGGAAAAAACTTCTCAAACCATAACCTTGGACCAAGCAGAGGGTTCGGTCGGCATTTTCTGGACAACAGGTAAGGATCCGCAAGTGGAGGCAACTCTGCATACCCGGTATATTCAGTTGCAAGATGGAATACGCCTTCCCTCCCCCCTGAAAATCGGTCTCAAGGGAAGCGGGTCACTCACCGGGGCCACCCTGGAGAAAGCTGAGATTCAATGGCAGCAAATCCCCGGATTTGAAAATCGTTTGACGGTTTCGGGATCTGCGGACTGGACAGTTCGGGATGCCATGAACGTTGAGATGTACCTGTCGGCCCAAAGTCTGGAACTGAATTCATGGAAAGATTTTCTCATACAAAAACCTCAACCAGATCCCTCCGGTTCTGAGCCAGGACCTGGCCGGGAAACCGACTCCACTTCCGCATGGAAGTTGCCGACACTTCCTTTTGAAAAACTCATGCTGGATGTTGAAATTGGGAAAGTCCATTTTTCTGAAGTGATGCTGCAGGCGGTACGTTTGAAACTTGATGCTGAGAAACAGAGCCTCATCCTTCAACCTTTCTCGCTTGTTCTGAACCAAAGTGAAATCAATCAGACCTTAAATCTGGATTGGACGAATGGAATACATGTGACAACCGAGGGTTCAATCAGCCCCCTGGATTTGCAACCGGTCATAGATTCTTTTTATCCGGAAAAACGGGGCGTGATTATGGGGATGCTCCAAGGTTCCACCGCTTTTTCCACCAATGGAACATCCGGAGAGTCAATGCGGAGGAATCTCAGCGGACAGCTTGATCTTTCTTACACCCAGGGGAAAATCAGGCTGTTGGATTCAAATCCGGACCAGCAGACCGCATTGTTTCATACCCGCAAATTGGTCCAGGATATTGTTACCGCCCTTGCAGGCGCACTGAATCTCTCGCCCGAAAAGTTAATGGCCCCGGAAATTGAATCAGTAATTTTGAGTTCCAGGATAAAGGATCAGCACCTGCAACTGGAGCGTGGCCGAATTGAAAACCCCGAATTTTTGATGGAAATGCAGGGAGAAATTGCGCTGAGCCCGGTCGTCGGGGACTCGGAGTTAGACTCCATCCCGGTAATTCTGGGAGTTAGCACG
>JBMTJR010000179.1:0-5305 GCA_049438565.1 Kiritimatiellia bacterium | reverse complement strand
TGTTCTCCTGCGCAGAAAACGGAACCAGAGACTGAATCAGTTTCTTCCTGCGGCTCTGCGCCGCCGCATGGGAGATCTGCGTTCTCCGGGAGTGCGCAGACTGCGCAGCATCCTCTTTTACAGCGGACTGATCCTGATCTGCTTCAGTCTTACCCGTCCGCAATGGGGCTATCAGTGGCGGCAGGCGCAGAGAGAGGGTTTGGATTTACTGGTGCTGATGGACACCTCCAACAGTATGCGGGCGGACGATTTCAAACCCACCCGCCTCCAACGGGCCGCCTGGGGAGTGGAGGAGCTGGTTTCCGAACTGAAAGGAGACCGGATAGGTCTGATCGCTTTTGCCGGAGAGGGCGTGCTGCAGTGTCCCTTGACTCTGGATTACGGAGCTTTTCTGATGAATGTGCATGATCTTTTCCCCGGAATTGTCCCCAGGGGCGGAACCAATCTGCAGGCGGCCCTGGAAAAGGCGCTGGACAGTTTCGAAGAGGAAAATGAGGCGGACCGGGTGATTCTGCTCATTACCGACGGGGAAAGTCATCAGGGGGATCTCGACCCCGTGATCCGCAGACTCAACGATGCGAAAGTCCGGGTTTTTGCGGTGGGAGTGGGCACCCCGGAAGGCTCGCTGATTCCTCTGGATGAGAATGCGGATGTCTTTCTGAAAAACCGGAACCAGGAAGTGGTGAAAAGCAGTTTGAATGAAGCGCCCCTGCAAGAACTGGCTTCCGGGACAGACGGTCTCTACGTCAGAGCAAACCCCAGAAATTTTGGTGTGACCGAAATTATCCAGGAGGGACTGAAACCGCTGAAGCGCGCGCAGCTGGAAAGCGAGCAGGTCCGGGAAATGGAGGAGCGCTTTCAGATCTTTCTGGCGGCCGGACTCCTTTGTCTGATTCTGGAGGCGCTGAGCCCGGTTCCAGGACACTTGACTGAAAAAAGGAGGCAGGCATGAACTCCCGTTTTCTTCTCTTTCTGTTTATGCTTCAGGGATGGTTCCTGCAGGCGCAGGAACTGGAATCCACCACGATGACCCGGAATCAGATCCGGGCCTTTCTGGAGGAGACCAAAAATCTCTATGGCGATGAAAACAAGGAGAGCCAAGCGGAGGCGGCGGAGCGTTTCAAAGCTTTGCAGGAACAAACGCCGGAGGGGGAAATGAATCTGGATGCACTCAGACTGGCGCGGGGCATGTCTCATTTGAAAGCCGGAGATCCGGATGCGGCTCTGAAAGCACTTTCGGAAATCGAAGGCTTTGAGGATCCGGTGCTCCGGGGGCAGCACCGGCAAATGCGGGGAAATGCGCAAATGCAGCTGGCAGAGGCCGCAGTCAGTGCGGAGGACTGGCAGAACGCGGAAAGCAAAATGGAGGCGGCAGTGGAATCTTTCCAAAATGCGCTGCGAGAAAATCCGGAAGAGGAGGCCTCCCGGATCAATCTGGAACTGGCGCAGAAGCGTCTGCAGGAGATCTTGGAAATGATGCCGCCCCCTCCCCCGCAGGAGGATCAGAATCAGCAGGACAAGAACGAAGAGAAAGAACAGCAACCACAGGATAATGAGCAGCGTCCGCAGAATCAGGATCCCTCCCAGGAGCAGGAGAAGAATCAGGATTCAGAATCGGCTCCAGAGAATGAACCCGAACAGGCCGGGCCGCAGGATCAGGAATCTCAGAATGGGGAATCTTCAGAGCAGGATTCACCGGATGAAAATCCCTCCTCTGACCAGTCCGGATCTGATGAACGTCCGGAATCCGCTGCAGACGGAGAACCCCAGGAACGTCCGGGAGAACCCTCCGGAGAAGAGCAGCTGGATGCCCGGCAGGCGGAACAGATTCTGGATGCCGCGCTTGAACAGGAAAAGTTGCAGAGGCGTCAATTGTTGCAGCAGCGTATTCAGGTTGTACCGGTGGAAAAAGACTGGTAAGTCACATTCAAAGAACTTCATAGAAATGAAAAAGCTTTTCCTAAACCTCTTATGGCTTTCCTGGCTGCCCTTCATGGCGGCCCGGGCTGAGTTCACGCTGGAACTGTCCCGGAACACCATCAGTGCGGATGAGACGGTGGATCTCATTCTGAAGTCGGAAGATCTTTCTTCTGCGGGCATCCCTTCGATTTCTCTGCAGGATGGTTTAAGAATCATCGGAACCTCCCGTCAGGAGACCGTGATTAATTTCCAGCGTGAGAGTTCTGTGCGCTACACCATCAAACCGGATCAGGAGGGAACCTATCAAATTGGCCCCTTCAATCTGAAAGGGGCAAACAAGGGGGGGATCCTGCCGGCTTTGACTCTGACGGTGACTCCGGCCAAAGTGATCCAGTCCACGGAAAATCTTTTTGTGACTCTGGAAAGCGGATCCGAAGATCTGCTCGTCCAGGAAAGTGTCGAGCTCACTCTGACGCTCTACAGCCGGGTGAATGTGGGCGACATCAATCTTCAGGATTTTGAAACGGATGGGTTTGAAATCAGCAAATGGCAGCAGGTCCGCGGCAGCCCTGTCCAGGTGGGACAGCGGATGTACAACACCCACCGTTTTGTGGCGCAGCTGACCCCGACGCGGGAGGGGAAACTGAAACTGGACCCCAGTTTCCGGGTCGAGGTCTCTGACCGGGACGAACCGTTCGGAATGATGTTCGGTCCCCGCAGTGTCCGGGTGGTGCGGCTCAAACTGAAACAGCCTCTGGTGCTGTATGTGAGCAATCCCCCCGAGGAGGGACGTCCCGGGAACTTCGCCGGTCATCTGGGGAATTTCCGTCTGGATGCCCGGATTTCTCCGAAAGAAGTGAAAGTGGGGGATCCGATTACGCTGCGCGTGGAGCTCTCCGGCACCGGCAGTCTGCAACAGGCCCTGCCGCCGGGACTGGAGGAGAGCGATGACTTTAAAGTATACCGGCCCAAACTGGTCACGGAGGATCTGGAGCGCAGCGGTCTGAGCGGCCGGAAAATTATTGAACAGGTGCTGATTCCCAAACACAGCGGTGTTCAGGAAGTCCCTGCACTCAGCTTTTCCTACTATGACACCGGTTCCCGGAGTTACAAAACTCTGCAGGCCGGCCCCTTCCCGCTCCAGGTATTGGACACCGGAGACGAATCGGTCCGGTCCTTCAGCTCCATCGCGGGGGAAACTTCGAACCAGGAGCCCGAAGTGCTCGGAGACGATCTGGTTTATTTAAAAACCCGGCCCGGGAAAATTCAAAAGCTGACCTCTTTGCAGCCCGGATGGAATTATGTGGGGCTCTCCGGGCTTCCTTTCGCGGTTTGGGCTTTCATGGGACTGCTTCTCCAGCACCGGGAAAAAGCAGGGCGGGATGTGGAGGGCAGGCAGCGGATGGAGGCCCCGCGCCGCCTGCGGAAACAGCTGCAGAAACTGGAACAGGCCGACGCGGAGCTTTATCCGGCGATTTGGAGTATTCTGTCTGCGTATCTCAGCGGACGTCTCAATCTTCCGCCGGGAGAACTCAATCCGCAGGACACCCTGTCCAGACTCCGAGACCATTTGTCCGGCGAGATGCTCCGCAGCCTGGAGGAATGGATGCGTGCCTGTGACCGGGCCCGCTTTGCGGCAGGGCCGGATCCCCGCTCAAATTCCGCCGAGACCAAAAGTTCATTCCGCAGTTTCATGCTGAACCTCGACCGGGAGCTGGGAAAATGAGATTCTGGACGGGATGGTTCTGTTTGGTTGCGCTGCCGCTGTTCGCAGGAACCGCTTTCGAGGAGGCCCGCAGTCTCTATGATCAAAATCAGTTCGCCTCCGCGCTGGAGCGGTATTTAGCGATCGAGGGACAGTCCGCCCCGCTGGATTACAACATCGGCAACACTTTAATGCGGCTCGGCCGTCCGCAGGAGGCCGTCGCCTATTACCGCCGGGCCCAGTGGCAGGATCCGGGAGACGCGGATATCCGGGCCAATTTTGACCGGGCCATTTCTGAAACCGGCGCGTGGGTCCCTCCGCTTCCCCTTCCCCGACGGATGACCGGCATCCTCGACGCGGGTGAATGGCAGGCTTTGTTTTTGATCAGCTGCTGGGCCGTGGCGGGGTTCGGTATTGCCGGTCTTTTCTTCCGCCAACTGCGCAAACTGTTTCTGTGGATTCTGCCGCTGGCAGGAATCTGGCTGTTTGCGGGGGCTGCCGGGGTGTGGTTCAGCCGCCCCAGTCTGTATTTTCAGGAAGCGGTTCTGTCTGATCTTACGGTGACGGTTCATTTTGAACCGCTCAGCGATTCCACAGAACATTTTTCTCTTCCGGGCGGCTCGGTGGTTCAACTGATCGAAAAAAGCCGGGACTGGTACAAAATATCCGCAGGAGACCGGGAGGGATGGGTGAGGGAAAACCAGGTATGGCTGCTGAAACAGCTTGGGAAATCCTCGCGTCCGTCTTAAAGGCGGTTTCGCCGGAGCAGCAACAAGCTCATGAGACCGCAGAACAGCGGACCGGCCCAGGGGTACCGAAAGTAAATAGTCTGCTCCGGAGACTGGGGAATTCTGACCTCAAAGATTTTAAATCCCCGGATTTGGTGGGTACCGCGCAGAGGATCCTCAATCATACCCCGGATCACGCCGCGTGAATCAATCCAGGCGCTGACCCCGGAGTTGGTGGCCCGGACCGTGGGGCGGCGCTGTTCCACGCTGCGGAATACGGCATTCGCCAAATGCCCTGTGCTTCCCCAAAGCGGATCAAACCAGGCGTCATTGGTCTGATTGACAAACAGGTCCGCCTTCTCCCGCACCAGATCGGAGGCCAAACGGGGCATTAAATCCTCAAAACAGATCAACAGACCCGCTTTCAAATCGGAACCGGGCAGCGGAAGCACCCCGCTCAGGTCCCCCGGCGTGATATCCTCGGGCATGGGGGTCAGGGAGCGAAGAAAGGGAAGCCAGCGCGAGAACGGGATATATTCTCCGAACATCACCAGATGTTTTTTCCGATACTGGGCCAGCAGATTGCCGTCGCTTCCCACCAGAAACGCACTATTATAATACAGGCGTTCCAATTGATCCCCCTCGGACCGGGTTTCGAAATCCAGACTGCCCAGCAGCAGGGGCGTGCCGGAGTTCACCAGACTGGAAACCAGATCCGCGGATCTCCGGCTGTAACAAAGTTCCTCCGGAAGTGCGGTTTCAGGCCAGAGCAGAAGATCCGGTTTCAGACTGAGTGCCGCATCGGACAACTCCCAAAGAACCCGGAAATTTTCCCGGGCCAGTTCTTCGGACCATTTATTGGAGGCCAAAGGCTGAATCACCCCGATTCGAATACTGGTTTCGGGCTGCTGCGCCAAACGGCGAAGCTCCCGCCCGCCCCAGCTGAAAGAAA
>JBMTJR010000178.1:0-5338 GCA_049438565.1 Kiritimatiellia bacterium | reverse complement strand
ATCCGCCTCAAAAAGGTAATGTTAAAATGCACGGCCTGACCCTATTTCCTATTTCTTTGACCCTATTTCTTCGGCCTGACCCTATTTCTTGACCCTATTTCTGACCCTATTTCCCGTGACCCTATTTCCGCTACCACAACCCCTAGGACAACCGCAGTCCCACCCCTGAAAAAACTTCTGCCTTTTTAACCCCGGGAAAAAAGAGTCATAGAATCCCTTGATAATTGGTATTTTTCATCCCTTCAAGAACCTCTTCACAAGTCGATTCCTCAGTCGGGGGGCATTCCGGCTTTTATCTCTGGCGAAACGGCTGATGGGTCTCCATCGGTAGCAATGTCTGGTTGAGCGATTCAAGCCGCGTCAGCATCTCAGGAGATTCTCAGCCATTCGGCCAGACGGTGATGACGGTCAAAACTGCGGCGGAGAGAGCGGGTCAGGTCCTGGTCAATTTCCGGCTGCGGTGGAAATTCGGGATTTTTCACGGCACGCCGGGTGCTTTCCAGCCAGCGCGTGGGATTCAGTCTGCAATTCACGCCGCTCCCGTCGAAACCGATCGGTTTGACGTAACTCTCCACCGGCAGTAGGGAAAAGCGGTCGCTCCGGTAATGCGCATAAGAAAACCGGACGGACCAGGAATCCAACCGACCTTCCATCTGCGCGGTCAACATTCCAGGCAGATCCGCCCCACCCTTCGCAAAGCCGGACTGCAGATCCGGCCGCTCAGGAAAGTTGTCTTTGGCAGCCTGGGTCCAGTCGACTGTGTCCCATTTCTCCGACCAGGTTCCCCATCCATAGGACAGGTTTCTCGGATAAAGCCAGACATGCTGACGGTGTTTTTTGCTTCGAGGCATCCGCCAGCGGGGAGGAAGATAACTGCTTACCGAAAGAATTTCCGGATGGTCCTGGTACGCATCGAGGGCTCCATTCATATAAGTCAGAAAGGAGGGGTGTGTCAGCAGGTCATCCTCCAGCACAATCACTTTCCCCTTCCGTTGAAGATCTTCACCAACGCCCTGGAGGATACTGGCCGCCAGCCCCAGATTCTCCTCCCGGTCTATCCGCTCCACCCGGGCGAATCCGGTCAGCTCCGCACAGATTTTCCGCACCTGACTCACCTTTTCCCGCTCTCCCGGATCCCGGGGACCGTCACTGAAAATGATCAGTTCCGAATCTTTGGCACCTGCATTGGCCGCCAGAGCCCGGAGGGTTTTCCGGGTATGGGAGGGGCGGCGGTGCACAAACAGGATCACGGGGGCGGGGTCAAAGCTCATGATTGCGTATCATTGACCTTCCCCGCTTCAAGGTCTAGTACAAAAACATGTCCATGCGTTCCCGTTTTCGCTCTCCCTCGTTTCTCTGCGGTTTGTTTCTGGTCTTTTTCGCGCTGATTCTTTTCCGGGCGGTTTGGCCCGCCGATCAGGTGATCCTGTCCAGCGACTACAATTACGGCTTGATGGGACAGTACAAATCCGAGCTTCCGGATGCTTTTTTCAAGGGGTTCTGGAGGGGTTCGCCTTTGCTGGGCCGCGCCGGTTTTGCCCCGCCGACCTGGACTTTTCTCAGTCTCGCGCTGCTTCCGCTCGATTTCTACATGGACTGGATTTACGCCATCAACCTTCTGCTGGCCTCCGGTTTTCTGATCGCCTATCTCCGTTTGAAAAATCTCGACTGGATTCCCTGCCTCTGCGGAGTCCTCAGCGCTTTCTGGGTCGGCAGCAACCTTACTCTGATCTACCCGGGGCACCTGGAGAAGTACGCGGTGCTGCTGTTTGCCTCCGCAACCCTTTACGGTCTGGAGCAGACCCTGCAGAAATCCTCCTGGCGCTGGGCGGTGCTGTCGGGAGGATCCTTGGGCTGGATGTTTATGCATCAGGCGGATCTGGCGCTCTTTTTCGGTTTGGTTCTCGGTGCCTACTGGTTGTTCGGCATCCTTCGGCGCAAAGACATTCCCCGGGAAAAACGGATGGGGCTGACGCTGCCTCTGCTGGCACTGGCACTTCTGTTCGGCGGGGAATCCTACCGCTACGCCATGCGCACACAGGTCAGAGAGGTCTCCATTCTGCAGGAGGGTTCGGCGGAGGAACGCTGGGATTTTGCCACTCAGTGGAGTTTTCCTCCGGAAGAAAGTCTGGATTTGATTGCCCCGGGCTACTGGGGCTGGCAATCACAGCATGAAACAGCACCGTATTACGGACGAATGGGTCAGTCGGCCACCTGGAAATCTGCGCTGGAGGGTTTTCCCAATTTTAAACTCGAAAGTGTCTATGTGGGGATTCTGCCGTTTGTCTTTGCATTGCTGGGTTTATGCCGTCCGAAAAAAGACCGAGGCTGGAGGCTTTTCTGGTGGGCCGCGCTGCTGATCACCTTTCTGCTTGCCTGCGGAAAATATACGCCTCTCTACGGACTGTTTTTCCGGCTCCCTCTGGTCAACTCCATCCGCAATCCCAACAAATTCCTCCAGGTCACCCAATGGATTCTGGGCATTCTCTGTGCAGGCGGGGTCCAGGTACTTTGGGAAAATTCTTTTCCGGCTTCGGCACGGAAAAAAACCGCGCTGGCGCTGATTGCGATTTCGTTGCTGGCGGGACTGGCAAGTCCCCTCGCCGTCCGGCCCGAAGCTCTGAAAGATTTTTCCGACACCCTCTGGGCCGGCCAGGCTCCGGGCATTTTGCGGAACCGTCAGATCGCCCTGCTCTATCTTTCGCTGATGGCCGGCGCAGGCGGCGGGCTGATTTTCGCCGGCACCCTCCCCCGGTTCCGGAAAGGGGCCGGATACGGATTGCTTCTGCTGCTCTGCGTGGACGGACTGCGGCTGAGTCAGGAATATCTGAAACCCGCGAACACCCGCTTCCTCAAAGAAAACCAGCTCGCCGATTTTCTCAAGGAAAATCTGGGTGCGCATCGGGTCTCGGTTCTGGATCCTTCCGGACTGTATCATTTCTACTTGACCCACCTCTTTCCCGCCCACCAAATTGCCTTTGCCGATATTTCAGTGGCCCCCCGGCTGCAGCAGGATTATCAAAGGTATTTTGAGGCCGTGGGCCAGGACCGCTTCCGCATCTGGCAGGAGTTCGGGGTGAAATATGTATTGGCTCCCCGCCGGATTTATGAGCAGATTCAAAGCCGTCCCGGCATGGAGCGGATTTTCCGGGAAGTGTACCGTTATGATGTTGTGGAACATCCTCTGGGCGGACTGCGCATCGCTCCCGGCAAACCTGGCGGGGACGCCGGGCATGTGGTGCTTGAATTTCTCCCTCACTCGGATCGGTTCATGCTGCTTCCGGCCTGGGAGGAAGCCTCCACGGAGGATGTTCTCGGTGCCATCCAGCAGAGAGAACCCCCACTTCAGAAAGCCAGGGTTCAGTCTGAAATCTCTGCAGAGTCCCTGAAGGTCCCTCCCGGAGAAATCACCGGGGTGCTCCGGACCTCCCACGGATTTCTCCTGCAGGTGCGGGTGGATACGGAACGGGCCTTCCTCCGGCTCTCCGACCATTTTCAGCCCGGGTTGCGCGCCCGGATCAACGAAGGGCCGGCCCGGCCCCTGCTCCCGACGGATCTGCTGTTTTGCGGGCTGCTACTGGATCAGGGCATGCACGAAGTGGAATTGCTTCCGCCTCCGCTCTCTGCCGGAGTTCTCGCCCAATGGCTGGGCCTTCTGCTGACGGGAATCACCGCACTGCATCTCGGATTTTCAAGGATTTCAGCTGCAACGCAGCGACTCCATACGAGCCCGGGGTGCCAACCCCGGGTCTCCGGTCCAAATAAAAGATGAGCGCTGAAAGTGCGGCCCCATTCATCGTAGTCGTGATCGTTGTCGTAATCGTAATTTTCGATCACGATCACGATTAGGATCACGATTACGTTTAAAATCGGGCATCTTCACCAATTCTGGGATACGCCCAAATAAAAAGCTGGAGTCACAGAATGATTCGGGCACAGTTCGGACTTGATTTCAAAGGATGGGTACGCAATCTGTATTCCCATGTCAGCACAAAAAAAAGAATCCTGGAACAGTCGCTTTGGGGTGATCCTTGCCGTGATGGGCAGTGCGGTGGGATTGGGGAATTTTCTCCGCTTTCCCGGTCAGGCGGCCCAAAACGGCGGCGGGCTGTTTATGATCCCCTATCTGGTGGCCTTCCTGAACGTGGGCATTCCCTTGGCCTGTTCGGAGTGGGCCTTGGGACGCTACGGCGGCAAGCAGGGACACAACTACTCTCCGGGAATCTTCCGGGAGGTGCTGGGCACGCCCAAGGGATCCTATCTGGGAATGCTGGGCACCGTCATGCCGCTGCTCATCTATACCTACTACGTGATTCTGGAGGCACTGTGTCTGTATTTTGCCTGGAGTTTTCTGAATGGTGCCATCCCCGCACTCGGCGCCAATGCCGATAACATCACCGGATTTGTGGTCAGCTCCCTGGGAATGGCGGAAAACGGAGCCATGTTTACCGATCGGCAGTTCATGATGCTGTTCATGGTTCTGCTCTGCTTCGGTATTAACTTCTTTCTGATTTACCGGGGGCTGAGTCAGGGGATTGAAAAGTTCTGCGCCTGGGCCATGCCCCTGTTGGTGCTGTGCGCATTTATCGTCCTGTTCCGGGTGCTGACCCTGCCCGCCAACCCAGCGCATCCGGAGCAGAATGTGGTGAATGGGCTGGGCTTTATGTGGAACCCCGTGCAGGGAGACCAAAGCATCTGGGACACGCTGGCCCGCCCCGGGGTCTGGCTGGCCGCCACCGGTCAAATCTTTTTCAGTCTCTCCCTCGGTTTCGGACTGATTCTCACGTACGCCAGTTATTTGAAACCCGACGATGATGTCTGCCTCTCCTCCCTGACCTCCGCGGCCGGAAACGGTTTCTGCGAGGTGGTGCTGGGCGGTATGATTGCAATCCCCGCCGCTTTTATTTTTCTGGGCCCGGTTTTTCTCAGCAATCCCGACAACATTGGCACGTTCAGTCTGGGGTTCATGACCCTTCCGAATGTCTTCAATCAAATGCCCGCCGGACAATTTTTCGGGTTCCTGTTCTTTTTCCTACTCTTTCTCGCCGCCGTCACCAGTTCCCTCTCTATGCTCCAGCCCTCCATCGCCCTACTGGAGGAAGGACTGGGACTCAGCCGCAAACGTTCGGTAAGTCTGCTGGGACTCATCAGCCTGGTTGGCACCGGATTTATCGTATATTACAGCAAAGGACTCAGCGCCTTGGACACGGTCGATTTCTGGATGGCCAACTTTTTCATCTTTATTTTCGCCACAATTCAGACCCTGATCTTCGGATGGGTAATTGGGCCGTAAAAAGCCTATTCGGAACTGAGCGCCGGAGCGGAGATCCGGGTTCCC
>JBMTJR010000177.1:0-5356 GCA_049438565.1 Kiritimatiellia bacterium | reverse complement strand
TGCCGGTGAACCCCTGCCGGGCCAAACAGATGACCAACGTGCGGGCCTCCGGCACCGACAAGGCGATCATGCTGGAACCCCCGCTCAAACTTTCACTGGAGAAAGCCATCGAATTTATCGCCGATGATGAGTTCGTGGAAGCCACCCCGAAAAGTCTGCGGATCCGCAAAAAGATTCTGGATCCCACCCAGCGGAAACGTCAGAGCCGCGCGGCCAAACAGTCCTAAGTCAGGGTTTTCGCCAGTTCGTCGATTACTTTCAGGTCTGCCCGGCTGAATGGCAGCTTGCGGCAGTCGGCGAGACGGACCCAGCGGTAATCCGCGCAGTCGAGGGCACGGGGTTCGTCCCCCTGCCAGCGGCAGTGATGCACCTGCATGCGCAGATGAAAGTGGGTATAACTGTGCCGGACCCGCAGCAGCTCCTTTTCGACGCGGAGCCGGATTCCCAGTTCCTCCAGAAGTTCGCGGGCAATACAGTCCTCCATCTTCTCACCGGGTTCCACTTTTCCTCCGGGAAATTCCCAGAGCCCCCCCAGCATGCCCTCCGGTTTGCGGCGGGCGATCAGAAAAGTCTCATCATCCCTCCACACCACCCCCGCCCCCACCTGCACGGTGGGAACGGGTGCACGTTTAGATTTGACCGGAAACTGTTCCGGATTTCCCGTCCGGGTTCCGCGGCAGACCGGGGCAAGCGGACAGACTCCGCAGCGGGGATTCGCAGGCAGACAAACCGTGGCCCCCAGTTCCATCATGGCCTCATTAAACAGAGCCGGCGGATGATCCGCCAGCATCCGGGTGGCCAGCGTCTGAAGCTGTTTTTTCACTTGGGGTTTCCGGATATCCCGGTCGATTGCACAGAACCGGGTCAGCACCCGCTCCACATTTCCGTCCAGAACCGCATAAGGCTGATCGAAGGCCAGACTCAGAATTGCATGCAGGGTGTAGGGTCCGATTCCTTTGAGGGAGCGAAGACCCTCCGGGTCGGAGGGAATTTGACCGCCAAAACGCTCTACTACCTGACCGGCCGCATGATGCAGATTCCGGGCCCGGGCGTAATACCCTAATCCCTCCCAGCATTTCAGGACTTCCTCCAGATCAGCGGAGGCCAGTCGCTCACAGTCCGGAAAAATCCGCATCCACAGGTTGAAATACGGGATCACGGTTTCGACCCGGGTTTGCTGCAGCATGGTTTCCGAAATCCATACGGTGTAAGGCGTTCGCACCCGCCGCCAGGGCATGTCCCGCGCGGAGGCGGAGAACCAGGGCAAAAGAGAATTGCGTACGGTGGAGGCGCAATGACGGGGCAATCGGTCAGGCATAGAAATGTCTCATATTCTCAGAATAATGTTTGACGGACAGAGGGGTCAAACACTAGGTTACCTGCATTGAATTGCAAGAATCCTGAACTGCTGGAGACCCCTCATGGCTGACAAAAAAAGAAAAACGCTGCAGATCAAACGTCCTGACCCCAATTCGGTAAAAGCCAAGAAGAAACCTTTGCCAAAGGTACAGGTGGATGACAAGGCGGCCACCAGTGCGGTGGACACGGACGAACTCGCGTCCATGGGTCCGCAGACCTTGAAGAAAAAAAGCCCGGGCGACGACGCCTCCAGCCGGAAAAACAACACCACCCGGATTGCCCTTCCGGATGAGGATAAGATCCGTAAAGCCCGCAGAGCCAATGCCACCCAGGACCTGGGAGCGGAAGGAGCGCTCCCCAGTGCGGAACAGATCGCACAGGCCCAGAAAAACGCCACCATGCCGATTATGATCGATACGGAGACGGTGGAGCAGAGCTCAAAAAGCAGTCTGAACGATACCGACGAGAAAGAGAGCATGGACCGCACCATGGAAATTGATGCGGATGCCCTGTCCACAGCCAATCTTTCCGAGGAACTGAAAAAAGCAGACAAAGCCGGTGATGTACAGAGCGATCAAACCATGCAGATTGATCCGGAAGCTCTTTCCACCTCCAACCTGCAGGAAACTCTGAAGGCGGCGGATGCCGGGCCGAAAGACGAGCGGGACCAGACCATGCAGATTGATCCGGAGGCCCTGGCCACCGGCAATCTGGCGGATGCACTCAATGAGGCAGGATCTTCCAAGACCCAGAATGACCAGACCCTCAAGATTGATGCAAACGATTTGAACGAGGCCGCAGCCACGCAGGCTTTGGACTCCGAAATTGCGGAAGACGGTTCCGATAAAACCATGCAGATTGATCCGGAGGCCCTGGCCACCGGAAAAATTGATCAGGTGAATGCGGATCCCTCCATCATGTCCATGGAAACCATGAAAATGGATCCGGAGGAAGTTCAGGACGGACTGGAGGCCGGGGATGAGGACGGAACGCAGCTGACTGTTGAGGAAATGAAAGAGAGCTTTAACGCCCAGACCATGGAAATGGATGCTTCTGTTCTGGCGGACGAGTTGGCAAAGAAAAATACCAGCCAGCTGGAAGAGGATGCTCCGGAGGGGGAAGACCGCTCCATAACCATGGATCTCAGCGAAAGCCGTCCCAAAACGATCATGATCAAACGGCCCTCCAAAAAGGCGCCCACCTCTTCCAGCACGCCCACCGTGAAAGCCGTGCGGCCGGATGCGGCCACAGTGAGAGCCTCCCGTCCAGTGACGGCCAACACAGCCCAGCCCAAACAGGACACCAGCCGGATTGATATCCCGGGCGAGGCCGCAGGCAACAAAGAAGGCAAAACCATCAAACTGCGCCGTCCCAACAGTGGCGCTCCGAGCCGCTCCAAATCCAGCCTGTCCCGGGTGACGGGAAGTGCCGGATTAAGCATCAACGAGGACGGAACCGTAACCGCAATGGCGAGAGCCCCCGAACAGCTGGGTGTTTCCTGGCTGGCTGTGGCGGTGCTGACCTTCCTCTTCTCGGCCGCGGCCGTCTGGAGTCTGGCGGCTCAGATCAAGGCCGATCTGCCCATGCCCGGCAGACTGGTGGATGCGAACAATCAGATCATTGCCTCCGAGAGCCTCTGAATTCCATCCGTTTGAAAATAAAATAAATTCAGGTACATTGACCTCGGGTTTTTCGGGGTTAGGATAGTTTTTTGATTCAATCTAACAGGAGACGAAGAATGTCAGGAAAAACGATTACCGTAGGACAGGACAACTGGGACAGCGAAGTGGATCAGTCCTCTGTTCCCGTATTGGTGGACTTTTGGGCGGAGTGGTGCGGTCCCTGCCGGGCCATCATCCCCACACTCGAACAGTTGGCGGATGACTACGATGGAAAACTGAAAGTGGCCAAAGTCAATGTTGATGAGAACCGGGAACTTGCCCAGAAATTCGGCGTGCGTTCCATCCCCTTTTTGTTGATCGTGAAAAACGGCAAAGTGGTGGAAAACATGGTGGGGGCTCTGGGAAAACCCGAGTTTGTGGCGAAGATAGAACCTCATCTGTAAAACCGCTTCCTGCAGAAAAAGCCCGCCACATTTGAGCGGGCTTTTTTGTGCCTGCGAAATCCGCGCAGACGGACCGGAGGTTTTTCGGGAAGACTGAAATCCCTGAAATGAAGGGCCAAAAAAAACCCTCTCCCGGAGGAGAGGGTCAGGAATCAAAACAAGGTTTTGATTACAGGGTGGTTCCAACGGTGAAGTAGAAGTCTTCGTCCACTTCCAGAACTTTGTCGTCGGTTTCCACAACGTAGGTGATTCCAACAGATACAGAGTATTCTGTTTCGGGAATCGCGATGGCGGTTCCTGCGGAAAGAGTCAGGTGACTGAATCCGGATTTCCCTTCGTCGGGATCAACATAGCCGAGGGCTGCGCTGACGTCCAGGCCCAGGTTTTCGGCAACCGCAATGCTGGTTCCGTATCCCAGTTCCAGGTACATGCTGTCTTCAATCAGTCCGCCCACACCGTAGTAGATGCCGAGGCTGATATCACCCATTCCGAAGGCGATGTAGGGCTCACGGTCCGCTTCGCCGCCAACGTTGTACACGTATTCGCAGTATCCGACTTCCACTGAGATCGGACTGTCTTCACCTACCGGCAAAGGAATTCCGAAGAAATAGTCAATTTCATCGAATTCGGAAGTGTCGGTGTTGAAGTTCGCCCAGGTACCCACGCTGACCGCGCCACCGAATGCGGTGGTGTCAAATCCAGGCTGGACGTTGAACTCATCGTTGATTGTGCCCCCACGGAAAACGTAGGCTGAAACGACGTCCACCGCGACCTGCGCAGAAGCGGTCAAGGCGGTAGCTGCAAGTGCAGCGCTGGTTAAAGCAATGAATTTCTTCACTGTCATGGTATTCTCTCTCTTTTTTGGTTTTTCTTTTCGTGAGACTCGCCCTTGTTGGCAAACCGCACATGTTGATTTGTTTAAGGTATAATTAGATATTGATGAAGATATGGAATTTGTAAAGGTTCTTTTCTCAGGAATCAGAAAGTTATTAACAAGCTTATCCTACCGCATCCTCCCCGGTTTCGCCGGTGCGGATCCGGATACAATCGGCCAATTCCAGAACAAAGATTTTTCCGTCTCCGATCTTTCCAGTCCGGGCTCCGGCAATGATGGCGTCGATGGTCGTCTGCAGAAAAGGGTCTGTGACCACGATCTCAATCCGGAGCTTCTTCAGCAGGTTCACCTCGATGTCCGCGCCGCGGTAGGTTTCGTGATAACCCATCTGCTGACCGCAACCCAGCGCAGTGGTCACAGACATTTTGACAACTTCTTTTTCGAAGAGCGCCTGTTTAACGGAGTTCAGCCGGTGAGGCTGGATATATGCGATAATTAATTTCATGAGTGTATGCCTGGGTAAGAATATGGTTTCAGGTTGACTACTGGGTGATGAAAATCTGGAAGCCATTGTAGGCCTCCATTCCATGCTCTCCGATATCCAGTCCGCCCAACTCCTCCTCTTCGCTCACCCGAATACCTATCGTGTATTTCAGAATGGCGAACAGCAGCAAAGCACTCAGGAAGGAGACCGCCCCGTAGGAGACAACCCCCAGCAACTGGACGCCCAGGGAAGCGGTCTCGGGTGAGAAGATTCCCACCGCGAGCGTACCCCAAATTCCGCAGAGCAGATGCACGGAAAGTGCACCCACCGGGTCATCCAGTTTCAATTTATCAAACAAACTCACGCCGAACACCACGATCACCCCACTGAGAATCCCGATCAGGACCGAATCCATGACGCTGACCACATCCGCTCCGGCGGTCACCCCCACCAGTCCGGCCAGAGATCCGTTCAGTGCCATGGTCAAATCAGGTTTTCTCTGAAAAATCCAGGAGACCGTGACCGCGGACAGCACTCCGGAGGCCGCAGCCAGCGAGGTGGTGACAAAGACTTTGGACACCAATTCCGCATCCGCGCTCAGCACAGATCCTCC
>JBMTJR010000176.1:0-5393 GCA_049438565.1 Kiritimatiellia bacterium | reverse complement strand
AACAGATCATCCGGGAACCAGAAATCTTTCAGGACGGTGAGAGAATCGGAAAAAAACAGGTAATGCAGTATTTTCCAGTCATCCTGAACAAAGGGTTGATGCAAAGACCCACAGTACATGCCTAAAGCGCAACTTGCCATAAGCAGAGTTCCCGCACCTAAGAATCTGGGCAAGGTCCTGAGGAAAGGTTTGGAGGGGAACATTATGTGTGAAATACCAAAAAAAGGGTTGTCGACAGGCGGGGCTCTGGAATATCAGTCTTATGGTTAAAACGGGATATCTTCCAACCTTAAAGAAAAATACATATGAAAGATACTAAAGTTTTTCGAGTGAATTCGCCTGCGGTGGTCGCTGAAGCCATCGATGGCGAAGTAGTGGTTATCCATATGGAGCAGGGGGTGTATTACAGTCTCGAACAAAGTGCCGGATGGATTTGGGAGATGCTGGAGCAGGGGTTTTCCGAAGCGCAGGTGGTCGCAGGCATCCGGCAAGCCTTTACGGATCCCCCCCCTGAACTGGAGGAGGATGTGAATACGTTTCTCCTGGAGTTGATGCAAAAGGAATTGATTCTTCCCGCAGAGGCTGTGCAGACGCAGGCGGCTCTCCCTACCCGCGAAGAGAAGAGCTCCTACCAAAAACCCCGGCTGCAGGTCTTTGATGATATGCAGGATTTGTTGTTGGCGGACCCTATTCATGATTTCGATGGGCAACCCTGGCCCGGACCTCTGCAGGGATGAGATCTTTTTCGACCCGGAAGCTGATTCAAACGCTCCGCGGCAGCTTTGATCAGGCGCTTTCGTCTCATCGGCCGATTCTGCGGAGCTATCAAATGGGTGAGCTGGAGTTCACCCTGAAGATTGCTGGAGAGACGCAGGGTCTCTTTCGGTCGTGGGCCCATCAGGAGGTGCCCGCTGTTCACCCTTCCGCGCAGGGAATCACAATGTACGTGTGGGATTCTGCGAGTACGGGAGGGGGGTATCCGGCGCTCCCATGGCTGGCGGATGATCATGTGGGAAGAGGGGAGATTCAAGGGGGAGATGATCCGGAGATTTCTGTGACCTTCTGTCCGGGGGCACGGGTCCTTACGGTAATCGATCTCAAGCAGTCCGAGGCATGGTATTGGACTCCGGACTTTTCCCGTCTTCCTTTTTATGAACGGGCGGCGCCGGGGCGCTTTTTCTTTTGCCAGGGTTTGAGAGCGTAAGGGGCGTGGATGGTGCATGGGGCCGCGGTGGCGGTGGATGAAGACCGTGGCTTGTTGTTGGCGGGACCCGGGGGAAGCGGAAAGTCCTGTACGAGTTTATCCGGACTTCTGGATCCACTGAAGTTTCTGGGGGATGATTATACCGGGTTAAGCTTGGGAGCGACACCAAGGGTGCATAGCCTGTATGCCAGCGCAAAAGTATATCCGGACCAAGTGAGCCGGTTACATCTTTCCGGGATGGACCTGGAAGAAACGAATGAGGATGAAGGGAAATCGATTTTATTTCTACATCCGGATTCCCAAAAAAGTCTTCTGAAATCAGCTGTGCTCAAAGCGGTGGTGATCCCGCAGGTTACCGGAGGGCAGACAACCGAATTTGAACCGTTCTCCAAAATAAAAACCTTGCGGGCATTGGCTCCCAGTTCGCTTTTTCAATTGCCCTATGCTGGAATTTCGGATTTTGAGGGTTTGTCCGCATTGGTAAAGGAGTCTCCCACCTATCGTTTGCGTTTGGGGACAGAGCCTCAGGAAATTCATGAGGCCCTCGTTGCGTTTCTGCATGCACAGAGTTGATGGAGATGCAACGTCCCGCCGTACTTTATTTGGAAGAATGGTTTCCGGATCCGAGTCGTGATGCGGGTTCCCACCGGGTGTGCTGTTTGTTGTCATTGTTTCAGGAAAAGGGATGGAAAATTGTTTTAGGGGTTCAGCAGAAAGGGGTGCCGGACACGGAAAGCTTGCGAAAGAAACTGGGAGTGGATGAGATCCTGCAGGGATTAACCGCAGAGTCGCTGGGGCACTGGTGTGAACAGGCGTCCGATCTCCACCTGATCTGGAGTTCACGTCCGGAGGGCACTGAATATTTTCTGCCGGTTTTGCGTCGGAAGTTGCCCGGGGTGCCTGTGGTATATGACACCCACGACTTGCATCATATCCGCGAATACCGACAGGCCAGATACCTTCGAAATGCGGGACTGCTTCAGGCAAGTTTACGCAGGAAGCAGCAGGAATGCCGATTGGCCAAGGCTGTGGACCGGGTGGTGATGGTTTCGGATCATGAAAAGCATATTTTACAAGCGCTGATTCCCGAAGCCCGTTTGTCAACCCTCGCATGGTTCCAGCAAGAGTACAAAGAGATTCCGGGATGGGCCTCCCGTTCCGGACTCTTGTTTGTCGGAGGTTTCTTCAACGGAGCGAGTGCGAATACGGAAAGTATCCGTTGGTTCATGGATGAGGTGTGGCCGCGGATTCAGAAAGAAAAACCGGAAATGCTCCTGTGGTTGGTGGGGGGGGATGTGCCGGAATGGCTTCAGAAAAGAGAGAGCGAAACGGTTCGGATTCCGGGTCGGGTGAAGGATCTCACCTCCATCATAAACCGGGTGCGGGTTTCATTGGCACCTCTGCAAATCGGAGCGGGTATCAAAGGCAAAGTTATGGAAAGTTGGGCGATGGGCTTGCCGGTGGTGGGTACGGGTATTGCGGCGGAAGGCTTTCCGGAGGAGGGGCGGCATGCGATGAAGGTGGAGGATGACCCCCGGAAATTTGCGGAGGCGGTGCTTGAGGTGCATGAGCAGGAAGCGGAATGGTCGAGAATGAGTGGAGCCGGGAAAGAGGTGGTGCGAATGTTTTACAGCCGTGAGAGGGTGTCGAAGCAGCTCAATGAGGTGATTAAAATGTGCAGGAGGGAGGGGGCGGATGTCTGAACATCAGGGAGCGTTGGTGTCGGTGATTCTTCCTTTGCATAATGCTGCGGGGACGATTGCGGATGCTCTGGAGAGTATTCGGGCTCAAACCTATGCGCCGATCGAGGTGTTGGTGGTGGATGATGGTTCAACGGACGGGGGGGCGGCGTTGGCGGAATCCTTTCCTGAGGTGAAAGTGATATACCAGGAGGCCCAGGGAGTGGCGGCGGCCCGGAATCGCGGGCTTTCGGAGGCACAGGGTGCGTATATTGCTTTTTTGGACCAGGATGACGCCTGGGTTCCTGAAAAAACCCTTATGCAGGTCGAACTGCTGGAAGCGCGGGGGGATGCGGCCTATGTCGTGGGATGGGAGCACTGTGAATTGGAAGAGGGATGTGAGCGTCCGGGCTGGATTCCGGAAAAAATGCTTCAGGAAGATCATCTGGGACTGCATCCCGGCAGCATGTTGGTGAGGCGTTCCGCTTTTGATGTCTACGGAAATTTTGATCCGCAATACCGCTTTGCCAGTGATCTGGACTGGATTTTACGGGTGCGCAAATTGGGGGGAATTCAGATTGAGCTCCAGGAAACGGTTATCCGGAAAAGAATTCACCATGCAAATGAATCGCATCATCAGAAAGAAATGGCCAGAGAGCGGATGATGATTCTCGCCCGCCTCCGAAAGCCGCAACCCACTCCCCCATCATGAAATACCCTTTGCAGGTCAGCACGATCATCCCGGCTTATAATGCGGAATCCTTTATTTCGGATTGTCTTGACCGCGTCTTGGCGCAAACAGAACCCTCTGCTGAATGTATTGTGGTGAATGACGGCTCCACAGACCGCACGCGTGAGTGCGTGGAACCTTATCTCTCCCGGATCCTCTATTTGGAGCAGGACAATCAGGGAATCAGTGCGGCCAGAAATTTGGCCATCCAGCATGCAAAAGGCCGCTATCTGAATTTGGTGGATGCGGATGATCTGATTCCTGTGAATCGATTGGAGGTGATGAGGTCCGCGCTGGAGAGTACAGGCGCTGATTTGGTCTTCGGACACATGCAACAGTTCAAGGACGAAGCGCCAACAGTGCTTTCGGATCCTCAGCCTGCGGTGCTTCCGGGAGGATCCATGTTCCCGAGAGAGGTTTTTGATCAGGTGGGGCCTTTTGATCCAGATGTGAAGATGGCGGAATTTCTGGACTGGTTGCTTAAATTCAGAGAACGCAACTTGCGGGAGACCGTGATTCCGGATGTGGTGCTTTTCCGGCGTATTCATTCGGATAATTTAGGCAAGCGCATGAAGGAGAACCGGATAGCCTATGTGCGGGCCCTCAAGGCCAGCATGGATCGCAAACGGGCCAATTCTGCAGGCAGTTCGGAGTCTTCCGGGTGAGACAAGCGGAGCTACGCCAATGCCTGATTCAGGACCTCTGCTCGAAAAAGAAGCTGTCCTCTCCCGGTTTCTCCCCGAGTCACCGGGAGTTGAATGCGCTCCATCCTGAACTTGTCCGCTTTCTGCCCACCTGGAGTGCCCGGTATCCCTGCGCGAAAGGGGATGCCACCCCCCGAATCCGGGGGGTCGCTTTGCAAGCCCGTTGCTATCAGCTACGCTTGTTTCGGGAAGTTCAGACGGTAATGGATGCCCTGGCCAAACATGAGATCGCTTTTGCCGTCTGCAAAGGGGTTTCCGTGATGTCCTTGGCAGGTCTGGCCCCCGGAGACCGAATTCTTCACGATGTGGATCTCCTCCTCCGCGAAAGGGATGCGGTATGGGTGGTGGATTACCTCCGGAGTCAAGGATGGAAGGAGAGAATGGGGAAGGCCGGGGACAGGCTTCGGATCTCCCATCATGTGGATTGGGTCAGTCCGGCGGGAAACCGTTTGAATCTGCAATGGGCTCTCCTGGGGGAGGAACTGAATCCGGACCGGGTTGACCAGGCCCTGGAGCGCAGGATCCCCCTGAATCCGGGTTGCGGATTAAAGGGGCAGGGATTATCTCTTCGGGATCAACTTTTTCAAAGCGTCATTGCGGGACAGGAAAGCTGGAAAGGAGGAAGTATCCGCTGGATCGTCGACTCCTGTTTGTTGCTCCGGGAAGAGGAAAGGGAGGTTCCATGGTCAGAACTTTGGAACGACTGGGAGAAGGCGGATGTGGGCCGCGCTGCCTGCGGGGCATTGAGGTCACTGCAAACGTTTCGTGCGGTGGAAATGCAGAGGGCCGGCCGATGGTGTGAAGGGCGCGCCCGCTGGCAGATGTGGTACCGTGAAAAGCTTTCCCGGTTCTTTGGTCTGTTTTTTTTATATCATCGGTGGTTTTCCGAAAGTCGGAAACGGGTTCCCGGGAGGGCTCCGACTTTCGGAACCTGGCTGGGAAAATACACCGGAATCGGTTCGCGACGTGCTCTTCCCGGGTTCTTTTTCAACCGCCTTGTTTGCCGGATCAGGAAATGACAGCGGGGTATGATCGCAATTTGCTTTGGTTATTGGCTCAGCGGGTCGTGCTTTTAA
>JBMTJR010000175.1:0-5396 GCA_049438565.1 Kiritimatiellia bacterium | reverse complement strand
CAAACCTTCAGTCACCTTCTGGGTGAAGAAATCCTTGGGTCGCTAATGATTGAGGAATATTGAAAAAACATGAGTATTTATTCGGATTTTCCCAGGGCACCAGAGAGAGAACCACCGGAGATCCCCACAGCCGGGTAAGGCCCATGCGCAGAGAAACCGCTTCCAGGATTCTGGACACTCGAGGCCGGTTCAGGATACGGTGCAGAACCATCGGCCAGAAGAACTGCCGGATGCTTCTTTCTTTGTGAAAATCCCACTCCTGAACTTTTTCCAGGATTTCTCTCTCCCGGAAGAGCGTATATGTACGGGTATTCCCTTCCAGCTTCTTTTTCATGCCAAACAGAAGTCCGGTCAACGCATTCAGACTTTGTCCCGTGGGGTAGTCAAGGATCACACGGTGCGAAGCCACCCGGCAGAGCTCCCGCAGGAGCTGCGGCCAGGCATCGCAGTGACAAAGCAGCCGGAAGCACAAAACGGTATGAAATGAATTGTCAGCATACGGAAGGGACAGCACATTTCCCACATCGAAACGGCAAAGCCCCTGACCGGTTAAATCCAAAATCCTGGATTCACAGACCGGATCACTCCCCACCACGGTCACCTCTCTTGCCTGATCACAGAGCGGCCGCGCCAACTGTCCATGCCCTCCCCCCACATCCAACACCGTCTCCGTCCCCTCCCGACCCATCAATTCAAGCACCGCCTCCAACTGCACCTCCAGCATCCAGCGGCCCGCATCGCTGTCAAAGCGCGCGGCATAGGCGTCAGAGGAGGTTTCAATATCCGCAGTCTCAGGAAAATCTGTCATGCCAATCATTTATCTTAATTTCCCGTGACCGTCACCCGTAAAATAGTCTACAGTGCCCCGCATGAAAATCGGTTTGATGCTGCGGACAATTGAGGAGAAACAGGGAATTGGCATTTACACCCGCAATCTGGTGGAGGAGCTGCTCCAGCAGGATTCGGAAAATGAGTATGTCCTGTTTTACCGCAGCCCTGATTTTATGGGAACTTTCTCCCATTTTCCCCGGGTGACCGAACGTTGTCTGCCTGCAGGCAATAAACTTGTCTGGGACCAGATCAAAATTCCCCTCGCGGCCCGGAAAGAAAAAATCGACCTTCTTTTCCATACCAAGTTCACGGTTCCTTTTCTGACCCGGATTCCATGTGTCATGTCCATCCACGGAGCCAGCTGGTTTGTACATCCGGAACTCTACGCCAAAGCGGATGTCGTCTATATCAAAACCGTGATGCCGCTCTATTGCCGCAAAGCCGCTTATATTGTGTCCAATTCGGATCTGACCACCAACGACTACAAACGCATCCTGAAAGTGCCGGACAACAAAATCCGCACCATCCGTCTGGGCCGCAACGAACGCTTCAAACCCGTCACCGACCCGGATCAGCTTGCGCAGGCCCGCATCACGTACCGGCTCCCGGAAAAATTTATTTTTTCCGTGGTGAAGTACGATCCGCGGAAAAATTTTGAAAACCTGATCAAAGGATTCCAGCTCCTGCGTCAGAAAACCGACTGCAAACTGGTCGTGGCCGGGATCGGCTGCGAGAAATACCGGGAGGAATATCAACTGGATAAAGACGGAACTGCAGACGATGTCACTTTCCTGGGCTGGGTGGAGCAGGAGGACCTTCCTGCCATCTACAGTCTGGCGCACTGCATGCTTTTCCCCTCTGTGTATGAGGAATTCGGGATTCCCACCTGTGAGGCCATGGCCTGCGGCTGCCCTCCCGTGGTCTCCCGCACCGGGGCACTGCCGGAAATCTCAGGTGAAGCCGGAACGCTCGTGGATCCTTTTGATCCGGAGGATATCGCGGACAAGCTCTATCAACTCTGGACCGACGAGCCGTTTCGGAAAGCGAAGATTGAAAAATCTCTGCAGCAGGCGGAACATTTCACCTGGAAACGCTGTGCCGGGGAAACGCTGGAAGTTTTGCGTCAGTTCCAGGATTGAGGCGGCGAAAAAAGCCAGGGAAATTTCAAACGTCCGCAGACCCCTTCCAGCAGCAGCGGCAATCCGATTCCGGAGAGCGTGCCCAGCAGCAGAAGCCAGCCCCAACCCAAACCCACGCGCGACAGCAGATCCATCACCGCATAGGCCGTCAGGATGTGGGCGACGTAGATCACCAGACTTTTCCGACCCAGCAAAGAAGGATCCGGGAGCCGGAGACGCGGCCAGACAACTGACAAAGAAAGGGTTGCCAGAATCCCCGTGAAGGCCAGCAGAGCCTGTCCAAATATGTTTTCCGCCCCGCCCCGCGGAATCCAGATTGCACTTAACAAAACGAAAGGAACCATGTACGCAGCCAACGTCACTGTGCGGAAGTGTCGGGTTTGCAGCCTTTCCGGCAGAGCGGCCGAGGCGACACCGGCCGCAAAATAGATGCTGTTTTTGGCGAGGTCATGAAACGGGGTCAAATCCACAATCCAACTGCACAGATACAGTCCCAGGCAGAACAGGGAGAGCGCCGGAATCCACTTGTTTCCCGCCCGTGGAATCCGGAAAAAACCGGCCGTGATCCACATGAAGCCGAGCAGGGTCGGCAAAAACCAGAAGTGCGCCCGAGGCCAGTACAGAATCCGTAAAAACTCCGCAGCGGAGGATCCGGGGATGGCGCCGGTGGCCGCCTCCACCCCGGTCTGCAAAAGCGACCAGATGAAATAAGGATACAGAAGCTGAACCGTGCGTTTGCGCAGGAGGGGCCGCAAAGGTTTGTTCATCATACTGCGGGTAAAAAGCAGCGCGGAGATAAAGAAGAAGACCGGAACGTGAAAACTGTATAGCAGATCCCGGACAAATTCATAGAGCGGCAGAGAGCTCAGCTGCCCCGTTTTCCAGAGCCGGTTCCAGACATGTCCGGCCACAATCAGCACCATCGCGATCCCGCGGGTGCGGTCGATCCAGTCCAGACGTGGGGACGGACTGCTCATGGGAGAGGATGCACGGTGATACCTTCAGGCAACAGAACCGCGCTGCGTCGGGACTCGAATTCTGTCCGGGGTTTCAGTCTTTCCCCCCGTCCACTGCGTCGATAAACCCCCAGCCAGATCTCCAGTTCTCCCGGAGTGCAGTCGGCGGGGATCTGAATATCTTTACGCTGCACCCAGACCTGATCCAGCGCCTCCGGAGAAACCTCTACCTCCGGTAGTAAAACGTGGTCGCCCTGCGTGACGATTTTTCCATCCGATTTGATATGCACAAAAACCGCCCATTCCTGCGGAACAAAATCAGGCCCCACCTGCCAGAAATAACGCATCTGCACCTTCTCCCCGGGAACCGCATTCCGGGGGTTCCGCTGATAACCCAGCATCCTCAGCTGTTGAGAAAACCGAATCTCCGCCGCCTGATCCGGCGTGCGGATTTCCGTATACCTTTTCCGAACCGCCGCTTGTTCCTCTCCGGACAACAGTTTCATTTTCAGGGCCATGGCAGGTTGGAAATCCGGCTTCAATTCCAGGGCGCGCAAACTCAGGCGCAGAGCCTGCGCAGTTTTCCCCTCCTCCAGTTTTGCCTCCGCAAGGCGGACCAGAAATGCGGCGGTTTCAAAGCGCTGATGTTTCAGCACCCGGTTGCCGGCCCAGTAGAGGCCCGGAAAGTGCCTCCATTCCGAGTCTCTGATCTCCTCCGGAAAGCGGACCCAGAGGAGCCCGTCCGTTTTTTCCATCTGATACGGCACCGAAAGCGGGTCAAGGATGCTCCGGATTCGGCCTTCCTCTTCCGCCGGCAGAATCCAGGGCAGATCGGGGGAGATTTCAATCTGACGGTTCAGCACCGGCTGTTCCGCAAAAGGCAGATGAATATCCCGCACCAGCAGAAAATCATCTCCGAAGTGATCCCACAGCAGCGCAGAGATTCGCCGGTCGGCGTAGGCCCCGCGCGCCTGCAGCTGCTCAATTTTTGCGAACAGGGCTTCCGCCTGAATTGCCCCGGAATCCGAATCCGGAGCCACCAGCAGATCGATTTCGGGAATGCCCACCACCGGCAGTTGAATCTGTCCCTCGATGATCAGCGTGATTTCGTCGACCTTGCGGGGTTCAAAGCGGGCCTCCAGACGGTAACTGCCTCCCCCATGGTAGGGACGGTCTTCGGACCAGTAATAGCCGGTAATGATTTTCCGCTCCAGCAGCGTCTCCTCTCCCGAGAGAATTTCCCAGGCCTGCCCCTGAAAACTGGGACGGTTCGGCAGACGGATGCCCCGGATCTCCTGTTCGCTTTTCAAGCGGATCCTCAGGCGGATCCGCTGCGGTCCTGTGTCCCTGCGCACGCCGGTCTCCAGATCCGAATCGGTCAGCTCGCGCGTCAGGTCATGCCCCTGCTCATCCTGAATGGAAAGAATTTCTGTGGCGGGAAGCGTTTGCACCGCCTTTTCGGGCGGCCGGACCTCATAGTGTAAATGCAGGCGGGGAGTCCCGGTCGTGCGGGCCGAGCCCCGGGTCGTGCCCAGAAAAGCAGAGAAGCCTCCATGATCGTTCAACACGCCCACTTCGTCCGCCAGTTCCATTGACCGGGCATAAGGTCCGTAGCGCTCCCGCTGAAAGTCGGTGAAAACATACGCTTCATTGAGCACAAAATTCAAACCATGGTTGGCAAAAGGAACCTGATACATCGTGTAGATGTGCCGGACGCCCAGGGGGGCAATCTGTTCTCCGAAGCGCAGGGCCTCCTGTTTGAAGTCGGCAAAGCGTTTTTGTTCCTGCAGACGGGTGGGCAGGCGCAGTGCGTGGAAGAACATGAGCAGCAGCAGAGGGATCCAGCCCAGCTGCCTGAGCCGGGTCCGGCTCAGCCTTTCAGAGAACAGTCCCAGCAAAACGGCAAAGGCGGGCACGAGAGGAAGCAGATAACGGATCGCCGGGGCCCAGGCCAGTTTGGAACGGGTGAACAGCAGGGCCGAGATGAGGAGAAAGGTGAGGGAAGCCGCCACGTACCAGGAAGCGTCCGTACTGCGTCTTCCGCTTCTGCGGACCACAAACAAAATTCCGTAGCCCAGGGTAAAAAGTACCAGCAGCACCGGAACCCAGCGAATCCAGAACGGGAAATCTTTCAGATCCAGGAGCGTGGGAACCCGCTGAAACACAAACAGCTCCAGACCCTTGATCAGTCCGGGATTTCCCTCGGTGCCGAACATCATCAAACTTTTTCCGCTGTGAAAAAGATTCCACAGCCACCAGGGGGTGGCCCCGAGCACAAACGCCGGCGCGGCCGCAAGCAACGGTTTCCAGAAAAGTTTCTCCCGCAACATCAGGAGTCCCAGAACAGCCAGGGTCAGATAAACCGATACCAGCAGCGGGGAGAGCCACCATCCAATCCCTGCCAGCAGCCCCAAAAGCACCCAGCGTTTCAGCGGAACCGTTCCGGACCGGGTGTGAAGAAAGGTTTCCA
>JBMTJR010000174.1:0-5506 GCA_049438565.1 Kiritimatiellia bacterium | reverse complement strand
CCATCTCCCGCGAATCTTTGGTCGCGGCTTTCATCTCTTTCATCAGCGGTTCAAGCAGCTGACCGAGTTCGGTTTGCCAGTTGAACTCTTTCTCCGGCTCTTTTTCGAACACGGAGGTGTCGGTTTTCACCGCGATGGACTGAAAGTTCTGCTTCAGCGAGTTGATTTCGGCATTGATCTCCTGCAGTTCCGGGAGGAGTTTTTCACGTTCGACCGGATCGACGGCGGCCTGCATTTTCCGGTAGATGTCCTCCCGCTGCTGTTCCCGCCAGGCGATGGAGTCATTCAGGGCGGCCAGGGAGGCTAGTTCGTCCTCGACTGAGCTGAACACCGGAGGGGAGGGCGGGGTTTCGTTTTCCAGCTGCGCAGCGCTTTGCGGCGGCACGGCGGGCTCGGAAAGCACAGGCTCGGTCTGGGTCTGACTCTGACCCGGGGAAAAGAAAATGAGCAGAAAAATGAAAAAGGAAAGGCTGCGTTTCATGGCAGTTTATTTGCCTGTAAGGGCGGGACTGTCAAGATTCCGCTTGGGTTCTTGTTTGAGGTAACAGCGGCGAATCCAGAATTCGTCGTCCCGTTCGATCTCTGCGGCGGCCGGGGGCAGCCGCGGCTCCTGCCAGCTGTCGCGGGGGGCGAGAACAATCACGGCATCCCCTGGCGCGGCCCGGTTCCAGGCGACCAGCGGATCGTCGGTGTTCTCCACATGCCGTCCCAGATGAAAATCGAAAATCGCGGAATTAATGCCCACCACATGCAGGGTGGGGGCCTTACGCACCCGTGGCCGGGTCTGCGCGAGAAAATCTGCATTCAAATAATCCTCACTCTGCAGGGTATGGAGCACGGAGCCCAGACTCAGGGTGGCGGCGAGTCCGAGAAAAATTCCCAGCGCCGGGATGCGCCGGGATTGCAGCCGCATTCCAATCAGCCACGCCGCAGCCGGCAGCAGCAGCAGGGCGTAATGACGCTGTTTGCTGACTGTCAGCATCAGCAGCACCAGGGTGACCAGCAACCAGGCCCAGGCGGTTTTCCGTTCCAGGGATGCCGATTGCTCTTTTTTTCCGGGCCGGAGAAAAAGCAGAAACCCGGAGGGAATCATCAGCAGGGGCAGGGTATAAAAATAGTAATACCAGGGATTGCGGTGGGCAGAATCCACGAAGGTGGCGTTCAGATCTTTCTGCATCTGCTCCAGGCCCGAATTTTGGCCGATGAGATACAGAATCCAGCCCCCGATCAGGAACAGCGGGAGCAACAGCGCCGTGAGAATGAACTTCTTTTGCGGACGGTAGAAGCGGAGCAGGACGATCAGACTGAGGATCGGAATCAGAAATCCGCCCGGCCCCTTGGACAGACAGGCGAAGCTGATGCCCAGGCCGGCCAGCAGGCCTGCCTGCCGCTGCCAGGCATAAAAAAACAGAAGGATGCCTACGATCTGGATCATGTCGGTTTCCGCCATCGGAGCGTAACGCCAGAATCCAAAACTGAACAAAGCCACCAGCGCGGCATGAAATCCGGCCGGACCCGCAATCCGGATCAGCAGCAGAATCCCGCCCATGGCGCTGAGCACAAACAGCAGCCGTCCAGCCCAGGCGGCCTGATGGTTTCCGGTGAGCCCCATGCCGGCGGCGGCCAGCCAGTAGGCCATCGGGGGTTTGCGGAAGCGGGGCTGATTCTGGAATTCCGGACGGTGAAAATTACCGCTTTCCAGCATGTTGCGGGCGCTGATGAGCACCCGGAGTTCCTGCTGACGGGTAGGGGGATTCACCAGTGCGGTCGGAATCCAGAGCAGAGCCGCAATCAGGAGAATTTCCCAATATTTCACCCCTCATCCTCTATGAGATACACATACACAATAGGAAAGCGGTGGGTCGTGGATCCCAGCCAGGCCTGAAGCTCCCGGTGGGTCAGACTTTTCTCTGCGTAGACAAACAGTACCGGCTTCCGCTTCTGCGGATCCTGCAGGTAGCTTTCAAAGGCCTCCGGATTGGCCAGCGGAATCCTTTCCTCCAACACGACCGTGGGTTTGTTCGGATCCCAGATCTCCTCCAGTTCCATGAGGGTCACGTTCCAGTCTTCCCCCCCGGATTTGCGGAAATGCAGTTCAATGGGCTGGGAAGGACGGTTTTCGCGGCTGCGGTAGCGGGGGTCCGGCACAAAGGCTTTGTAGTAGAGCTGTCCGGGCAGGGGCGGTTCAATCCGCACACTTTCCAGGTGATTCTCCAGCAGCTGCAATTCGCGGGAGAGGCTGGTGAACTGATCGAGGCGGAGATCCGGACCGAAATCCGGCTGGAGATAATGAATTTCCCCCTTCCGCCGGTTCAGGACCGCGCCCAGATCGTCCAGTCCCGTAAACCCGTCGTTCTCCAGACCGCTGACCTTGAGGGCGGCATCCGGCCCGGACATCCGCAGGGTCAGATCCAGCTCTTTTTCGGCCTCCTCTTCGCGGGCCAGGCGCAGGTGCAGAAGCATGGGCTGGGCGGTGGGGGCATCGATCGCGGGATTCCGGATGTACACGCCGTAGGTCTGGGATTTACTGCCCTGAAACGGCAGATCCAAAACCGTGTTGGTCAGATTAAAGGTGGAGGCAATGCTGTTGGGACTGAAGAGGTCGGGCGCATACACGCTCTCTTCGGGATTTTCCGGATTCGGCAGGGTGGGCGCCCCGGTGAAAACCCATGGCGTCGGTTTCATCTCTTCGCCCCGGGCCAGCGCGGTTTTTTCGACCGGCATCCGCAGCGGAGCCTCCGCAGCTTCGGGCTGCCATTCGATCTCCGCCACAATGCGGGAACCGCGGGGCCAGAACCGGTGCTCATTGGGAGAGACCGAACCGCCGGGTTTTGCCCCGATTTTTTCCAGCGCCTGATGCAGATCACTCGGTTTGGCGAAACTGATCATCAGGGCCTCATAATCGTGACCGCTCTGCTCGGTGATGACAAAAAACTCCAGCGGCTCCCCCAGGGCCATGCCGGCATGCTGTCCCCACACCGTGACCTCGCCCTTCCGGGTGTCGGCGATCACGAAGGGAGCCGACCAGATTTCCTCCCGGTCTTTGATTTCCTCCTGCACCCGGGCAAAATTTTCGGCGGCCAGGGCTTTGACCGAAAGGGCGCCGGTGTCCGGATCCGGGTCCGGAGCGGTCTGGGTGAGGTACTGCGAAAACAGAGCGGCGAGGAGAGGAAGCGGGTTCATGAGAGAATTTGCTTTGGCGGGGAGATTGAACGGAAAACGGTTTATTTGAGGCCGTCTCTGCGGAGGAGGGCGTCGGGATCGGGCTCACGTCCGTAAAAGGCCTTGAACAGTTCCATGGGATGACGGCTTCCGCCCTGGGAAAGAATTTCCCGGCGCAGTTTCTCTGCGCTTTCGGGATCATACAATCCTTTCTCCAGGAAGCAGTCGAAAATATCCGCCTCCAGCACCTCCGCCCACTTGTAACTGTAATATCCGGAAGCGTAGCCGCCGGAAAAAATATGCTGAAAAGACGGGGACATGGCGATGCCCGCTTCGGGAGGGAACAGCGCGGTCGCCCGGGTAGCCTCCCGCTCAAACTTCAGGAGATCGTCCCCGATTTCGGAGGGGGGACGGGAATACCAGGCCAGATCCAGCAGGCCGAAAGTCAGCTGACGGGCGGCCTGATAGCCTTTCTGAAAGGTGCGGCTGGCCTGAATTTTTTCGATGTAGGGTTCGGGGAGGGATTCTCCGGTCTGGAAATGGCGTGCGTATTCACGGAGGAATTCAGGCTGCAGCAGCCAGTTCTCCAGCAGCTGGGAGGGCAGTTCGACAAAATCCCAGTAGACGCTGGTTCCGGCCACCGAGCGGCAGCGGCACTGCGAGAGCAGTTCATGGATGGCATGCCCGAATTCATGAAAAAGCGTGCGGGCCTCATCCAGGGTGAGCAGAGAGGGTTCTCCATCCACCGGCGGAGTGAAATTGCAGACCACTCCGACGGTGGGCCGTTTGATTTCGCCCTCCCACAATCCCTGTCCCAGAAGCGGAACCATCCAGGCACCGGGTTTTTTGGTCGGACGCGGAAAAGGATCGATCATCAGCGTGCCCACTTCGGAGCCGTCCCGGCCCTGACGGATTTGGAAGCTTCTGACTTCCGGATGGGAGACCGGCAGGGTGTCGATGGAAGCGAATTCCAGATCAAACAGGCGCTGAAGCAGGGCGAAGAGGGCGCGCAGAGTGGATTCAAATTCAAACCAGGGGCGTAATTCCTCCTGATTCAGTTCAAAAGTCTGCTGTCTGCATTTTTCCGCATAGTAGGCGTAGTCCCAGGGATGCAGTTCGGAGCCTTTTCCGTCCTGCTCTTTGCAGGCCCGGACCGCTTCCAGATCGCGGCGGGCGGCGGGCATGACCACCGGCAGCATTTCGTCGTAGAAAGCCCGGAGGGTGTCGCGGTCGCCCGCCATGCGGCGTTCCAGGGTATAGTGGACATGATCCTGATAGCCCAGCAGCCGGGCGCGGCGGTAGCGCAGGTCCAGAATGGTCCGGATGAGTTCCTGATTGGAAAACTCGCCCTCCACACAGCGGCTGCCGTAGGCCCGCCACATCTCCTCGCGGAGCGCGGCATCCGGCGCGTAGGTCATAAAAGCATTCAGACTGGGCGCGTCGAGGGTGAATTTCCACTCCTGATCCCGGCCCTCCTTTTTGGCCAGCGATTTGGCCTGGGCCCCTGCGGACTGGGGCAGGGCGGAAACCAGCTCCGCATCGAAGGTCCAGAGCGAGTAGGCCTGGGTGGCTTTGAGCACATGTTCGGCGAAGGTGGGGGCGCAGGTGCTGAGCTTCTGATCAATTTCCCGCAGGGTTTGCTGATCCTCCTCCGGGAGCGAAGCGCCGTTGCGTCGGAAAGACTGGACATGGTTTTCCAGCACGGTCTGCTCCTCGATGCTGAGAGAAAGCCCGTCCCGCTGCTGCATCAGCTGCTCCACCCGGTTGTAGAGATCCTTGTCCATGACCACATCATTGCGAAAGGCGCTCAGCCGGGGGGGGATTTCCCGGGCCAGCGCCTGCAGTTCGTCATCCGCATCGACGTGCAGCAAATGGTAGAAAACCGAAGAGACGCGGTCCAGAAACTCATCGGAGGCCTCCAGCGCGAGAATGGTGTTCTCGAAAGTGGGCGCCTCTTCCTGCGAGGTCAGACGACGGATGTTTTCGCGGGCCCGTTCCAGCGCCGCTTCGATGGCCGGAAGAAAATGCTCGGTGCGGACCCGGTCGAAAGGAAGCGGGGCATGAGAAAATTCGAGGGCCAGCAGCGGATTGTCGGTCATATTTTCAGTCTTTTATCGGATACAGAATCGGGAGGCTGGATGCACACCTGCTTACAGACATCGCACTGTGAGGAATCTCCCGAGCAATTGTGTCTGGATTTTTTTAGCAGCGCCTTGAACGCCTCGACCTCCGGAGCCCCGGACTGCCAGACCTTCACAAACGCACTCAGACGGGTACTGACCTCGATGCTCAGCAGATGTTCAATTTTGCAGGCGTCAATTTCGGCCTGATCTTGCTCCACGCC
>JBMTJR010000173.1:0-5534 GCA_049438565.1 Kiritimatiellia bacterium | reverse complement strand
CAGAATCGGCGGCAGCAGCCTGACCGATCCGGAAATGCCGGTGACCGATGCGGATCTCGAAAACCCGGACATTCCCAGCTCTTATGTTCCCTTCCGCAACGCAAATATTCTTGCCATCGCGGTCAGCTGGGCCGAAGTCCTGGGGGCGGAAAAACTGTTTATCGGGGCGGTTTCTGAAGACAGCTCCGGTTATCCCGACTGCCGGCCGGAATTTTTCCAGGCCTTCAACCAGGTCATTGCCACCGGCACCAAACCGGAAACCCGGCTGCAGATCGAGACCCCGATTATCCATCTCCGCAAAGAGGAAATCGTCCGCCGCGGTCACGCCCTGCAGGCACCGCTGCATCTCACCTGGTCCTGCTACCAGTCCTCCGACCAGGCCTGCGGGATCTGCGACAGCTGCGCCCTGCGGCTGCGCGGATTCCAGCGGGCCGGACTGGAGGATCCACTGCCCTATAAAACCAAACCCCTCTACAACTGACCCATGTCTCTCCATGCCCTTCTTCAAGATCTCATCGACACCGAAAATCTCACCGAAAGTCAGGCGGCCGGCGCACTCGGTCTCGCGCTCGGTCAGTTGAAACAACACTACCCCGATGAGTTCGGGAAAGTACTCCGGCTCCTTCCGGAGGCCAACGAACTGATTGCCCGCGCACCGGAGGTGAAATCGGGATTTCTCGGTGGCCTCGCCCACTCATTGGGCGGAGAGAAGGGTCAGATCTTAATGATCCTGAGCAAAGGTCTCGGACAGCTCGGAATTCCCGTGGATCAGCAGAAATCACTAGCCCGGACCCTGCATGCCAGTGCGGAGAAACACTGCCCCGAACTGGTATCCCTGTTCAATCGGGTCTGAGAACCTGCGCCCGCAGAAGCCCCGGGAGCGAAACAAGCCGGATTCTCAGCGCCCGGCCGCAAATCATTCAAAATTGTATCATTCTGACAAAAATGGAAATCAGCCCGGAGCCGATTCCTTGACATGCTGCTTTGGTGGGGGGAAACTTATAGATAGTACTTAAATAAATTCAAACGTTACAAATTCCAAAGCATGACAACCGCCGAACCCTCCACCTCCCCCGCTACAGGGGGCATCCCCGGAAAGAAAGATTCCGGAGAGGTCGAACTTGATTTTGAAAAACTTCCCAGCTGGCTGCAGGAATATTTTGTCTATGCCTCCCACCAGTATCCTGAGGAGCAGATCGAGCATCCCATGCACGGAACCACGGTGTTTGTCGCGGAAACCGTGGTGCCGACCCGGTTCGGGGATTTCAAGGTGAGCATTTTTCAGGACATCATTCACAAAGGCTATATTCTCGCGCTCTGCTACGGAGATGTGCGGAATGCAGACACGCTTTACACCCGTATGCACTCCAGCTGCGTTACCAGTGAAACACTCGGCGGCTGTGACTGCGACTGCGTGCAGCAGCTGGAAGGGGCCATGGAGAAGATTTCCCAGAGCGGGCAGGGCGTCCTGTTTTATCTGCTGCAGGAGGGACGCGGCGTCGGCTATTCCGCCAAGGCCCGGGACCGGATGCTGGTGCAGGCAAGCGGTGATACGCTGTCGACTTTTGAGGCCTACCGTATTCTGGGGCTGAAGAAAGATTACCGTCAGTACCTCAACATCAAAGACATCGTGCACATTCTCGGCATTGATGCAGAATGGGTGGTGTTGACCAACAATCCGGACAAAGTGGCGGCCATGCAGCGGAATGGTCTGACTGTGAAACGCATGGAGAATATTGAATTTGAACCGGGCCCGTTCAATCTGTTTTATCTCAAATCCAAACAGGAGTCCGGTCACACCCTGCACAAACCCAGTGACAGTGCGCTCACCCGGATTGAACTTCCGGAAACCGTCAAACCCTTCAAACCCCGGCGGCTGGAAAGCGCCCAGCGCTTCATCTACATGGCCAGCTACATGCTGCCCATCCGTCAGATCGACAACGAAGTGGTCCTGCCCTATGATGAACTGCTGCAGAACATCAGTGAGACAGAGCTGCAAAACCTGACCACCGGTCCGAATCCTCCGATCCAAGCTTTTGAGGCGCTGCGCGGCAACCGTCTCAAACTGAAAATCAATCCGGCGGAGATTAAAAAACGTCAGAAAGACAACCCCGAGGATCCGCTGGGCAGACTGTTGCTGGTTCCCTACTGGTTCCGGGTGCACGTGTATTTCGATCTGGTCAGCGGCGATGATTTTGTTGTGCTGACCCACGGAAACCCCAAGAGCTATGAACGTCCGATCGTCCGCATTCAGAGCGAATCCATCCTCGACCGGTTTCCGGTGAAAGTGGATGAAAACAAGGCGAAATATCAACGGGCCATTCAGCACATTGTCCGCTACAGTTCCGGAGCGGTGGTGCTGGTCTATCAGGACGGACGCGGCGCGGGCTTCGGTGCCTATGCCATCGACCGGATGATGCTGGAGCGCGGTCAGAGCATCGACACCTGGCAGTCCTATGCAAAACTCGGCATCCGTTTCGATCAGCGCGATTACGGCTGTCTGTTCCAGGTGTTAAAAAGTCACCTGCCCAGCAACAACATCCAGATGGTCATGAACTCCCCCAACAGTCTGGTGACCAAAAGCGAATATGCCCAGGCCCTGAATCAGAGCGGTCTGAATGTGGAGAACTGGATCTTCCTGGAGTCGGAGTAAACCCGGACATGCGTGACGACAAAGGACATGCGCGGGTCCGCGAACGGATTCTTGCCCTGCCCGGACACCTCCGGGATCAGCTGAGCTGTGCGCTGCCCGCCCCTCCTCCCGGGTTGCGGGAGCATGGGCTGCTGGCCACCGGCGTTGGCAGTTCCGAGGCCGCCGCACGGTATCTGGTGCAGCTCTGCAACCGCGCGGGAATCCCGGCGGAATTTCAACCGCTGAGTTTTTTCTACGGACAGATCAGCCTGCCGCCGGAGAACCCGCCTTATCTGGCTCTCTTCTCCCAGGGACTGTCTCCGAATGCGGGCATCGTGCTCGAACAGCGACAGCCGTTTGCGGGCACATTGCTGTTCACCGCCTCCACGCCGGAAGGTCAGCGCCGCGCCGGAAAACCCGGCCGGGCGGCCTGTCTGGAAATGCTGACGGCGGAAGGGTCCACGCTGATTCTTCATCCGCTTGAGAATGAATACGAGATCCTTCCCCGCTTTGTGGGTCCGCTCTGCGCCATGTTTGCGGTGGCTCTGTTCATGGAGCAGGCCGCCCCGGGGAGTCTGGGCGGACCTGCGATGCTGAATTCCGTGCCTGACTGTGTGGAGCGGGTTGAGCTTCCCCCGCTTCCCGAATGGGTGGAGGATCTGCAGCCCGGCCTGAGCTTCTGGTTCACCCAGACCGTTTCGCAGTATGCCCAGAACCTCTCCTGCAAACTTCTGGAGACTCTTTTTCTTCCTCCGCCGACGTTGGGGGATCTTCTCGCTTTCTCCCACGGCGCTTTTCAACTGAGCATGCTCCGTCCCTCCCCCCACTGGATCTTCTGCACCCGGGACCCGGTGGAGCAACAGCTCCTGAATAAACTTCTGCCGCTTTACAATCGGACGGGAACCTATAAAATTATTGAATCGCCCCTTCCCGCTCCGCTGTCTGTTTTTTACTTTGAGGCGTATCTGAATCAGCTGCTCCTGCAGGCCCTGGAAGGATCCGGTGTGAATCTGATCCAGTGGCCGGGCAAAGGGATGGACGGAGAGGGATACGGACTCTGTTCCCCCGGAATTCCACCGGGAATTTCACCAAGGATTTAAGAATGAGAATTGCCAGATTGATTACCGAACAGCACGAAACCGTCCACGCCATACGGCAGGACGGCGAATGGTTCCGCGCCGAAGGATCGCTTGAAAGCGGCTGGTCGCCCACCCGGACCCCGCTGCGCCCCCTGCGCTTCCTGCCCCCGGTGGAGCCGAAAATGATTTTTGCCATCGGTCTGAATTACCGCGCCCACGCCGAGGAAATGAAACAGCCCTTTCCCGAATTTCCCGTGGTCACCGTGAAAAATCTGGCCGCCGCCACCGGACATCTTGAACCGGTGATCCTGCCCCGGTTCCTGGCCAGTGATTCGGTCGACTATGAGGTCGAACTGGCGGTGGTCATTGGCAGGACCTGCAAAAATATCCGCCGCGGGGAGGCTCTCTCCTATGTCGCCGGATATACGGTGGCCAACGATGTGAGCGCACGGGACTGGCAGAAAATCTACAGCGGAGGACAGTGGGTGAAAGGAAAAAGTTTTGACAGCTTCTGCCCTCTGGGGCCCGAGCTGGTCAGCGCAGACGAAATCCCCGATCCAAACGCCCTCGGGCTCCGCATGATTCTCAACGGGGAGACCCTGCAGGACTCCAACACCGCCGACATGATTTTTGATGTCCAGACCCTGATCAGCTTCCTCAGCGGCAGCACCACCCTGCTCCCGGGAACGGTGATTCTGACCGGAACTCCGCCCGGAGTGGGAGCCGCACGCAGTCCCTGCCGCTTCCTGAAAGCCGGGGATCTCATGCAAACCGAAATTGACACCGTGGGCCGTCTGGAAAATCCGGTGGTGGAGGAATCTTTGGAGGACACCCCATGACTGCGGACATGCTGTACGACCGTATCAACCAACTCACTGCCGGCGAACGGCGTCGCATTTTCGCCGCCTTTTCCGCGGTGGCATCGGTGGAGCAGAGTCTGGAGGAGGCCCAGGCGCAAAACAAACCCCTCGCCGGGCATATCTGTTTCATCAAAGACAATTTTGACCTGCCCGGATTCTCCACCAGCGCCTCTTCGCTGTTTCTGGAGGAAGTGCGTCCCGGACCGCACCGTGCGGGTGCCCTGGTGAAGCGTATCCGCGAACTGGGACTGACCATCGCCGGCAAAACCCATATGAATGAATTCGCATATGGACTCGACGGCGCCAATCCCCATGTCGGCGACTGCCCGCATCCTTTCCTTCCCGGACGCTGTTCGGGCGGATCCAGCAGCGGCAGCGCCTGGACGGTGGCCCGGGAGCTGGTTCCAATTGCTTTCGGCACCGATACCGGAGGCTCCATCCGGGTGCCGGCCGCGTTCTGCGGACTGACCGGATTCCGTCTGCCGCCCAATGCCTGGGCGCAGGACGGCTGTTTTCCGCTGGCACCCCGTTTTGACAGCGCGGGCTGGTTCACCCGGAGTGTGGAGGAAATGAATTTTTTCAGCCGCGCCCTGCTCGATCTTCCGGAACCCTCCGCCACGCCCCTGCGCATCGTGCATGCGGTTCCGGAATCTTCACACCTGACCCCATTCCTGCAGAAACATTTCCCCGGCGCCGCCCGGATTCCGGATTTCACTTCGGAGACCGCAGCAGTGGAACGGGTCCGCGCTTACACGGTTTTGCAAAGTCTGGAGGCCCTGAATATCCACCGGGATTGGGTCGATTCCTATGCCGACCTCTATGATCCGGTGGTGAGGAGCCGCATCCTCCGGGCCCGGAACTGGCAGGCGGAGGAAATCAGCCAGGCCGAAAAAACCGCGGAGGAAACCCGCCTTTTCTTTGCGGAGATGTTTCAGTCGGCCGACGTGATTCTGCTGCCGGTCT
>JBMTJR010000172.1:0-5539 GCA_049438565.1 Kiritimatiellia bacterium | reverse complement strand
ACTAAGTAGTCTGTCTTTAAACTCCTTGCCTCCCATCTCAGATACATCTGCATCATCGGGACAGACACCACCCAATCCGCTACTTTTGCATCGCATTTCGACCCCTTCCGCACTTCCGATATTACGTTCGTATCCAATAGATATCCTTTCATTCCCACTCCGCGGCGCGAATCGACATCTGATCACCCGAAAGGTGTAGCTCAATGTCCGCGAGTTCGTCCTTTCCAATGGCCTGCAGGAGATTCGTAGGGGTTGAGGAAGTTTGACCTTTTAAATCTGACTTTATCAATTCCCCCAACCACTTGGACAATGACAAACCACGGTCCACCGCCCGATGCCGGGCAAGCTTTACCAACTCATCATCCAGTTTAACGGTCACATTCATAAAAAGCACGATAACACGATAACACGAGATCAACAAGGGCTATTTTTCTGGACCCTGCGAGGAGGAGTGCAGGTCAATACCGGGCAGGCACAATACAATTTTAAAAGACTTCGATTACGAACACGATTAAGATTTTTGGAACTACTGGGTATTTCATGGCAATTCCCGGAAAATAGATTTCAAGCCGTCCTTCTTTCATAATCACGAGGGATTCTTCGGATCCGTCTGCCATGGAATTCAGCTGCAACGCAGCGACTCCATACAAGCCCGGGGTGCAACCCCGGGTCTCCGGTCCGGACGAAAGATGAGTGCTGAAGGCACGGCCCCATATCCGCAAAGTCTTCCGAAATATGGGGCCACCCCTTTAGGGTTTTCTATATCAAATACTCGATTTCCATGGGTTGCACCCATGACTGGAATGGGGTCACTGCGTTGCAGTTCATCTCTGATCAAACCGCACTTCTTCCACGGAGAAACCTGTAGTGCCAGATTTTTCACTCTGGTGTCCCACTGTTGAACTGAGGATAATGGATGAAAGCCGAAATCGGAATCGATCCAAAAACTTAAAAATTGCGATTTGGATTTCTCTACAAGGACATCAGTTCCTTAACCGCCATCTCGAGGGCCGGTTTCCGCAGCAGATGCTCCCCGACCAGCACCCCCGACACCCCGGCATCCTGCAGACGCCGGACATCCTCCGCGGTCCGGATGCCGCTTTCGCTGATCAGCGTCACGGTCTCCGGCACCCGGGGCATTAATTCCAGCGTGTGCTCCAGCCGGGTCTCAAACGTTTTCAGATTCCGGTTGTTAATGCCGACCAGCGGCGCATCCAGCTGCAGCGCCCGCTCCAGCTCCTCTCCGTCGTGCACCTCCAGCAGAATTTCCAGTCCGGCTTCCGCCGCAAGTTCCGACAACGAACGGATCTCCGCATCCGTCAGCACCGCCGCGATCAACAGCACCGCCGACGCCCCGACCGCCCTCGCATGCCAGATCTGCCAGGCATCCACCACAAATTCCTTGTACAGCATCGGCATGGAGACCGCCGCCCGCACCGCCTGAAAGTCCGCCTCTCCGCCGCCGAAATATTTCCGGTCCATCAGCACGGAAACCGCCTGGGCACCCGCCCGTTCATAGGACTGTGCAATCTCGGCAGGGACAAAGGGATCCCGGATCACTCCGGCACTCGGACTGCGGTGCTTCACTTCGGCAATCAGCCCCATGGGCACCGCACGCAGGGCCGCCGCAAAACCGGGGGCCGGAGGCATCCCCTGTGCGCGTTCCCGCTGCAGCGTCAAGGGCTGCTGCTTCAGACGCTCCGAAATCTCCAGACGCTTGTCCGCGACAATCTGTTCCAGAATGTTCACTTGTCGCTCTTCCGGTTCTGCTTCAGATAGGCCTCCAGAAACGGCATGATCTCCCCGTCCAGCACTGACTGGGCATTCCCCACTTCCGCGTTGGTCCGGTGATCCTTCACCATCGTGTAAGGCTGCAGCACGTAGGAGCGGATCTGACTGCCCCAGGCAATCGCGCCTTTCGGATCGTAGAATTTCTCCACTTCCTTGCGCTTTTTATCCATCTCCCATTCGTACAGTTTCGCCGCCAGCATTTTCATCGATTTGTCCCGGTTGGAATGCTGACTCCGCTCGGACTGACACTGCACCACAATGCCGGAGGGAATATGCGTGATGCGCACCGCCGAGTCGGTGGTGTTGATGTGCTGTCCTCCCGCGCCGCCGGCCCGATAGGTGTCCACCCGCAGATCACTGTCGATGATTTCCACATTGACCGTCTGATCGATTTCAGCCACCACATCCACCGCCGTGAAGGAGGTGTGACGCCGGCCCGCCGAATCAAACGGCGAAATCCGCACCAGACGGTGCACGCCGCGTTCCGCTTTCAGCAGGCCGTAGGCATAAGGACCCTCCACCAGCATGGAGACACTTTTAATCCCGGCCTCCTCCCCGTCCTGCATGTCGAGCACCTGATGTTTGAATCCCTGCCGCTCCACGAACCGCACATATTGACGGTACAGCATGGAGGCCCAGTCACAGGACTCGGTTCCGCCCGCCCCCGCATTGATCGTGAGGTAACAGTTGTTGGCATCAAATTTCGCACCCAGCAGCGACTTGAGTTCCATCTCCTCAAACAGCCGCTCCACCTCGGAGATCTGGGCCCGGAGTTCTTTCTGCCCGGCTTCAATCTGCTGCTCATCCTCCTCAATTTCGAGAAGCTCCATCATCACTTCGCAGTCATCCAGCCTGGCCACCATGGCATCAAACGGCTCAATAATTCCGCGCAGGGCGTTCGCTTCCGAGATCACGGCCTGCGCCGCGTTCTGGTCATTCCAGAAACCCGGATCCGCCGCCTGTTCATCCAACACCGCTAAACGTGCTTTCCGGTTGGCGACGTCAAAGATACCCCCGCATTTCTTCCAGTTTGTCGCGCCATTCCTTTAAATTGATGTCTACATTTTCTTGCATAAGGTTCTCCTAAAGAAGTCGGTGGTCATTAAGCGTAAAAGATGCAGGGAGCAAGCTTTCTTGCATCCCTAGGCCCAAAGACTTCGAGAATAACGACAACCCCTTACCATCCGCATTTTTTAAATCCGCAGATTGGATGGTTTTGTATTCACCGGGTTTCAAACCATCTCATCCAGTCGTAACGTATTTTGTATCGCCTCCCTCTGGCCGGGATCCACCCCGGCGTCATCCGCAAAGTCACGCCACTGGGACACCACCTCCCGCACATCGCGGAGTATTGCTTTGGCCTGCCCCTGTTTCAGCAAGCCCACTTCCCCGCAGGCTTCAAAATCGGCCAGGGTGAATCCATCGCGTTTTCCGTTCAGGGTCATTTGGTGTGCCGAGGTCCAGTCTCCCGTTGGATTGTAGCTGTACGTGACATCGAAGGCAGGGGAGAGCGACCATTTTCCTTTGCGGTCCATGAGAAAGGCGATGTTTTTCACGTGATCGTCCTGGTTGCGCGCCAGAATATTGAACACCATGCGTCGGAACTGTTGTTCGATCGCATCCCGATCCAGGTCGAGTTTCCGCATGATCTGGAGCGCCTGTTCGTACCCGTACCCACCCGCCACGTTGAAATCGTAATGGGCCAGACCCGCCAGGGACTGCATATGCAGCTTGACGCCATCCTCCGTGCGGTCGAACCGTTTGGTCATAAAGTGCCGCCGCCCGTTTTCCTCAAACAGACGGCAGGGCATCATCCTGATCCCCGCCTTCCGGGCCATGCGGTGGTAGGCGTATTCGATGGCACCAAACCCCTCCGGATCCACCAGCTCCTTATCCCGGTTGTTCTTCACCCCATCGAACTTCATCAGCCAATGCTCAAAACCGATCGGCGCGGGAACCTGCCCGGATTTCACCTCGTGCGTTTTCGGATTCCAGGCGATCAACGCCTTCGCTCTCGCCCCCCCCGCGGATGTGCCGACCCGAAGAATCTCCCGTACGGCCTGCTCGTTTTTCGGATCGTCAATCACAGTGGAAAGTGAGGAGCGATGCGCCAGGATTTCCGAGGCCAACTCCACCAACCGCTCCACATCAAGCGTGGCGGTGGACGGACGTCCCCTGGGCACTGCGGGCCTGAATTCCAGTGCGCCCATCCCCCGCGACCCGATGTAGCACAAACGCTCCACGGCGGTGAAGGATTCCGGTTCCCGCCCCTTGGTCGCCAGCCAGGTATCGATAATGGCGTTGCCGAACTTGTCGGGCAGCGAATCCGCGAGCAGACCGGGGAGTCCGTGAAAGGATTTCATGGACAGCTCCGGAAAACGGTACACCGTTGATGCCAAGGGCATGCGCAGCGGGGAAAGCTCGATACCGCTGCGAAGAAAGTCACGGTTGTATTCAAACGCGGCCACCGGCTGCCCATCCGACAGTTTGACGTAGCCGATATCCGTCTCCCACAACCGCACGGTGGCAGCAGCACTCACGATTCGTCACCCCACTTCCATTCGCCATCAGCCTGTTTTCCCGACCGGCTCCGCGCCGCCCGTTTTGGCAGGTCCTCTACCTTGTGAACCGCGTGAGAAGGCCGCGCCTCGGGTTCCGGCAACACCACCTCCAATTTTTCCAGCAACGCCAATTCCCGCAGGATCCGGATCAAGGTTCGGGTCTGCGTGGTCTCCCCCGCCTCCAGCCGCTCAAGAGTACGCTTCCCCACCCCCGCCCGTTTCGCCAACTCGGCCTGAGTCAGCTCGCGGTCGATACGAAGCTGCGCCAGCCGACGCCCCATCTCGGTCAAGGCAGCTTCATCATGATGACAGTCTTGAATTCTCATATATTTATTCGCAATTTATGACGATATAAGACCTTAAATCAAGTAATTTCGTCATTTATTGCGAATTATAATGCATTCATTCTAAATCGGCAGCAGGATTGTGGGAATACCGGATCCAACTCCCGCATCCTTGCCATCCGATTTTATTATATCCGCAGATTGCACAGATTTTCGCAGATCATTTCCCCTCAACCCGTCATCTGCGCCCATCTGCGAAATCTGCGGATTCCTTCCCCTCCGAGCCTCCGCCTCCTCCAACGACACTACCGACCACTCCAGCTCAAACCCTGGGAATCCTCTCCAGGCTCTCATCCAACGAGCTCGGATATTCCAGCTTCTGAGTGATTTTGTTGTCCGCGTCACAGATCACCACCTTGGAGCGGTGGGAAGGAATGTCTTTCTCCTCCATTTGTCCCATGGCGAAAATAATCACCCGGTCTCCCTGGCTCACCAGATGGGCAGCCGCGCCGTTGATCCCGATAATGCCCGATCCCGCCTCGCCCTTGATCACATAGGTCTCAAAGCGCGCCCCGTTGTCCAGATCGGCAATGTTCACAAATTCGTTGGCGTAGATGCCGGTGGCACGCAGCAAGTCCTCATCAATCGTGATGGATCCCACATAATCCAGATTGCACTGGGTGACGGTTGCCTGATGAATTTTTCCGGTTAAAACTTTTTTCAGCATGGAACTCTCTCAATCAAAACCCGATCCTTATGCAAAGATCTTCTGCTGTCTATCCTGAAAAGGGAGCGATTTTGATTGTCTGAACTCTCCTTGAATTTCAGAATAGATCTATGCCCTCCCCTGCATATCATGGCCGTCTCGCCCCCACTCCCACCGGGGAGCTGCATCTGGGGCAT
>JBMTJR010000171.1:0-5553 GCA_049438565.1 Kiritimatiellia bacterium | reverse complement strand
GGAACTGATGACAGAGTACCGGAGCTGTTTCGGTCCGCAGCGGAAAAAAGCAGCCCGTCGCATCCCCGGCGTGGGATCCGGACTACGCGCAATGCGGGAGCTTTCCTGAATTTCTGGCAGGTCTTTCTTGTATGACCGGCTTGACGAAAGCCTGTTCAGAATGCAGATTCGCCCCGTGTTCCGTTTTATTCTTCATCGACTCCTCTTTCAAGCGGTTCCGACGCTTCTGGTTCTGACGTTGCCCAGTTTTTTGCTTGTAAGGCTTGCCCCAGGAAGTCCTTTCGCCTCGGAAAAAGAGCTACCTCCGCAAACCCTTGAAATGTTGAACCGGACCTATGGCTTGGATCAGCCGATCCCGGTTCAGTATATCCGCTACATCGGGGGGCTGCTGCGCGGGGATTTGGGTCCAAGTCTGAAAAAACCGGGGTTTACGGTTTCGGAAATGATTTCCGCAGCCTTGCCTGTATCTCTGGAACTTGGATTTTACGCATTGGTTTACGCGCTGGTGGTCGGACTTGGTCTGGGGATCTTCGCGGCAATCCGTCCCAACGCATGGGCGGATCTGCTGGCCATGAGTCTGGCATTGTTGGGAATTTGCATCCCCAGTTTTGTTTTAGGTCCTATGCTCGCATTAAACTTCGGATTGAAACTGGAATGGCTGCCGGTGATGGGGTGGTCAAGCCCTGCAGACCGTATCCTGCCAGTCATCTCCCTGGGTTCGATTTATGCGGCATACATTGCCCGACTGGCCCGCGGGGGGATGCTGGAGGAACTTTCCAAAGACTATATCCGCACCGCCCGGGCGAAAGGTCTCCCGGAGATCCGGGTCATCCTCGGACACGCACTCCGGGGGGGGATTCAACCGGTGATCAGTTTTCTCGGACCGGCTGCGGCCGGTCTGCTGACCGGTGCCTTTGTGGTGGAGGTGATTTTTAATATCCCGGGCATGGGCCGGATTATTGTCCCGGCGGCCCAAAACCGGGATCAGTTTCTGGTCCTGGGCTGTGTTTTACTTTTTGGAACCTTCATGGTGCTGTTCAACACTTTGGTGGATATCGGACTGGCGTGGCTGAACCCCCGGATCCGGCTGGGGAAAAATTCGTCATGACGGAAGCGGAAACCTTTTCACTGGGCCGGGATGCCTGGAGTGGTCTGCTCAAAAACCGTGCCGCCGTGGCCGGGCTGTTTCTTTTGCTTTTTATGGGCCTCTCATGCGTGGCAGGTCCCTGGTTCAGTCCTTACTCTTTTGAGGAGATGAATCTTTTCGAGGCGAATCAGGGTCCGTCCTCCGAGCACTGGTTCGGAACGGATGAGCTGGGTCGGGATCTGTTCACCCGAACGCTGGTGGGAGGCCGGATTTCCTTTGCAGTGGCTCTGGCCGCCACCTCAGTGTCTCTGATTATCGGCGTGAGTTATGGAGGGATCAGCGGTTATGTGGGAGGCCGGCTGGATGCCTGGATGATGCGGCTGGTGGATGTGCTTTATGCGCTGCCCTTTACCTTGCTGGTTATCCTGCTGATTACGGTGTTTGAGCGGAATCTGATCCTGTTGTTCGTGGCGATCGGCGCTGTGGAATGGCTGACCATGGCCCGGATTGTCCGGGGGCAGGTGATGGGGCTGCGTCATCAGGAATTCATTGAGGCCTGTCAGGTTCTGGGTTACGGTCAGTCACGTATTCTGTTCCGGCATCTGCTTCCCAATGTCATGGGAACGGTGATTATTTATGTCACGCTTACGATTCCAAGTGTCATGCTGCTCGAGGCGTTTCTGAGTTTTCTGGGCCTGGGGGTACAGCCCCCCATGTCCTCCTGGGGCAGTTTGATTAAGGATGGGGTGGGCGCCATGGAGGATTTTCCCTGGCAGATGGTGTTTCCGGGACTGGCACTTTTCCTTACGCTGCTGGCACTTAATTTTCTGGGGGACGGTTTGAGGGATGTTCTGGATCCGCGTAGAGGAGATAGCGCATGACTCAGCTGTCCGTCCAAAATCTGAATGTCAGTTTCCCTGCCCGTCATGGCCGGATGGACGCGGTGAAAGAGGTGAGTTTCAGTCTGCAACAGGGAGGGTCTTTGGGAATTGTGGGGGAAAGTGGCAGTGGAAAATCGGTTTGTGTGTCGACCCTGCTGGGGGTGATACCAAGTCCTCCGGCAATTCTCCAGGGGCAGGCATGGTTTGACGGTGTGGATCTTTTCAACTGCTCCCCTGCAAAATTGCGTCAAATCCGTGGCAAACGGATCTCCATGATTTTTCAGGATCCCATGACTTCGCTGAATCCGCATATGCGGGTGGTTGACCAGATTGCGGAACCACTGTGTATCCATGAGGGCCTTTCACGAAAAGCAGCCAGAGTACGGGCGGTCGAAGCGATGGAGTCAGTTGGAATTCCCGATGCGGAATCGCGGTCGAGATGCTGGCCGCATGAGTTTTCCGGGGGAATGCGTCAGCGGGTCATGATTGCGATGGCCATGATTTCGAAACCGGAACTTTTGATTGCGGATGAACCAACCACGGCGCTGGATGTGACCGTGCAGCAGCAAATTCTGGAACTGATTCGTGATCTGCAGAAACAAACCTCCATGTCGCTGATCCTGATCAGTCATGATCTGGCCGTAGTGGGTTCGGTTTGTGATACGCTGGCCGTAATGCGCAAAGGGGAGATGGTGGAGCAGGGGAACACGGCGGAGATCTTCAAGCATCCCAAGCATCCCTACACCCAGGGACTGCTTCTGTGTCATCCGGCCCTGCATGAGCCCGGCACACGTTTGACCACGCTTGAAGATGTCATGGACACGAATTCCGGGGAGGGGAAATGAAGGTTCTGCAGGTCGAGAATCTGGAAGTGGAGTTCAAACGCCGGAAACGGGAGCCGGTCAAGGCTGTACGTGGAGTGAGTATGGAGATTTCCGCCGGGGAAACGCTGGGGCTGGTGGGGGAGTCCGGCTGTGGAAAAACCACGCTTTCGAGGGCGCTGCTGGGACTGATTCCTTCCCGGGGAGAGATCCTTTTTCAATCTCTTCCTCTGGACTGGTCCCGGGGCGGGAAAGAACTGCGTCAAAAGATGCAGCTCATATTTCAGGATCCCTATGCTTCTCTCAATCCAAGGCTTACCGTCCAGCAGGCCTTGGAGGAACCGCTGCTGGTTCATTTTGATCTCGACAGAACTGCGCGGCGGAACCGGGTTCAGCAAATGATGGATCGGGTGGAGCTGCCCCGGAATGCTCTGGGCAAATACCCTCATGCTTTCTCCGGCGGACAGCGTCAACGAATTGCAATTGCCCGGGCCCTCATTTTAGAGCCAGCTTTTGTGATTGCGGACGAACCGGTTTCAGCTCTGGATATTTCTGTGCAGGCGCACATATTGAATCTGCTTCTGGAACTGAAAAAAGAAATGGGTCTCACGATGTTGTTTATCAGTCATGATTTGTCGGTGGTGCGGCATGTGGCGGACCGCGTGGCGGTGATGTATCAGGGTAAGATTGTGGAGGAGGGGATCTGCCGGAAAATCATGGAAAGTCCCGGCCATGCCTACACCCTGAAACTGATCGAGGCCATTCCCGCCATATCAGAGGTCACGGAGAAACCGCAATGAACAGATCCTGTCCACGCATTGTTTGGGGAATCATCGCAGGCGCTTTCCTGCTTTTGAGTCTCCTGGCTGCAGAGCTTCCTGAAATCCGTCTCTCTGATAAGACGGTGCCGGAGGATGGGAAACTGGCGTATGAACAGATTGCCCGGTTTACACTTGCCATGGAGCAGATTCACGCCCTTTACGTCAAATCGGGAAACCCGATCAGTTATGAAGAATTAATCGACGGTGCGATTGCGGGAATGATGTCGCGTCTGGATGACCACAGTCAGTATATGGATTCCGAAACGCTGCAAAGTCTTCAGGAAACCACCCGCGGGGCTTTTGGCGGCGTGGGGATTGTGATCAGCCGGAGTGGGGAGTGGATTCAGGTGGTCTCGCCAATCGAAGATTCTCCCGGATGGGAGGTGGGCCTGATCTCTGGAGATCAAATCCGCCGGATTGATGGGGCTTCCGCCCGTGGGATTTCGATTGAGGAGGCGGTGAACCGTTTGCGGGGAGAGCCCGGTTCGTCCCTGCGTCTGGGGATCCGGCGTCCTTCGGAAAACCGAAGTTTCGAAGTGGAACTGATCCGGGCGGAAATCAAAACACCCAGTGTTTCGGAGGCCGCACTGCTCACAGAAAATATCGGCTATCTGCGGATCAAGACCTTCACCGAAGAGACGGCACAGCTTCTGCGCAGGGAACTGACCACACTGAACCGGAAAGGTGCCGGAGGAGTGATTCTGGATCTGCGGGGAAATCCGGGCGGACTGCTGAGTTCGGCGGTTGAGGTCTGCGGTCTCTTTTTGCCCCGGGACACGCTGGTGGTATCCACGCAGTCGAGGGAGCCTTCGGAAAAGAAAGTCTATGCAACCAAAAGTACTCCGCACCGTTTCAGTCCTGACCTGGTGATTTTGATCAACCGAAGCTCCGCCAGCGCAGCGGAGGTGGTGTCCGGTGCGCTGCAGGATCATGGGCGGGCCCGTTTGGTGGGAGAGACGAGTTTCGGCAAAGCTTCCGTTCAAAGTATCGTTCCGCTTCCTGACGGGTCAGCTCTTAAATTAACTACCGCCAACTATTTCACGCCCGCAGACCGGCAGATCCAGGGCAAAGGGATTGAGCCGGATGTGGTGGTTGATTTTCCTTTGCAGGCCTGGTTCCGTCTGAACGGTGAACCGGGGCCGGAGAACTGGGAACAGGATCCGCAGCTGAGGAAAGCTGTGGAGCTTCTGCAGGATGGGGGATCCGGGCCATGATGATTCTGGGCCTGGAATCCTCCTGTGATGAAACTGCGGTTTCGATTGTGGAGTCCCCGCTGGTGGTGCGGACTTCGCTGGTGGCCTCCCAGATAGCGGAACACCAGATTTACGGGGGGGTGGTTCCGGAACTGGCCGCACGTGAACATGTGAAGGCCTTTCCGCCTTTGTTGCAGGCTGCGGTACGGGATGCGGGGATCCGCTGGGAGGAGCTGGACGGAATTGCGGTTACGCAGGGACCGGGACTGTCCAGTTCGCTGCTTTCCGGGATGTCGGTTGCCCGGGGGCTGTCCAGACGGCTTCAGCTTCCGCTGTATGCGGTCCACCATTTGGAAGGTCATATGCTGAGTCTGTACTTTTCCGCAGACCGGCCTGAAAATCCCTGTCCGGCCCTGATCCTTCTGGTGACCGGGGGGCATACGGCACTGATTCGCATGTGGAGCCCCGGAGATTACGAACTGCTTGGGCGATCGATCGATGATGCGGCCGGGGAGGCCCTGGATAAAGGGGCCCGGCTGCTGAATCTGCCTTATCCCGGGGGGCCTGAAATTGAGAAACTTTCCCTGGGGGCCCAGGAACCTTTGCCCAAATTTCCCAGAGGGCTTCCGCAGGGAGAGGAGGCGCAGAAACGGGGAGGGCGATATGCCTTCAGTTTCAGCGGACTCAAAACCGCGCTTCGGAATTATCTGGAAAAAGCGGACCGGGAAGGCACCGCTGAGGTGGCGGCCG
>JBMTJR010000170.1:0-5568 GCA_049438565.1 Kiritimatiellia bacterium | reverse complement strand
GCGTTTTCCAGTTCCGAAGCGGCCCGGACCACCCGCATGCCGCGTCCGCCGCCGCCCATGGAGGCTTTGAGGATCACCGGAAAGCCCAGCTTTTCGGCCTGAGTCAGGGCTTCTTTGCCGGTGCGCACGGCGCGTTTGGTGCCGCTGAGAATGGGCACGCCGGCGCGGGTGGCGAGATTGCGGGCGGCGGTTTTGTCGCCCAGTTCGTCCAGCATTTCCGGGGTGGGACCGACAAACAGAATCCCTTCGTCGCGGCAGCGCCGGGCAAAGGCCGCATTTTCCGAGAGGAAGCCGTAGCCGGGATGAATGGCGTCCACGCCGCGCTCTTTGGCCAGGGTGATGATCTTTTCGATGGCCAGATAATTGCGGATCGGTTCCCCGGGTTCGCCGATCTGGTAGGCTTCGTCCGCTTTGAAGCGGTGGAGCGAGAACCGGTCCTCGTAGGAGTACATGGCCACAGTGCGGATGCCCAGTTCGTGGGCGGAACGAAAAACGCGAATCGCAATTTCACTGCGGTTCGCCACCAGGAGTTTTTTAACTTGCATAGGTGAATCTATTGCGGAATGGCAGAGGAAAGGCAACTGATAAATTTCACAGGAATCAAGGTTCTCTTTGGTAGTGAAGATTGTGCCGCGAAGGGGCTCGAAAGGTTTCTGCCCCAAAGCCCCGCTATGAAACACTCCGCATGGATGTTGATCCTAAACCTGTATTCGCATACTTTTCAGTACGGGGCTATATGGGCGCACACTTTCGCGCCCCTTCGCGGCAAAAAATTTAGAGCATCTGTTGAGGAAAATGTCATATGTAAGTATGATGCATACTTATGAGAACCACGCTTGATTTAAATGATGATCTGGTTGAGCTGGCGAAAAAAAAGGCGGCAGAACGCAAATCCAGTTTAAGTGCTGTGGTCAATGAAGCGCTTCGGGCCTCTTTTAAACAGCCGGCCTCAGAGGAGGCCGCTCCCCCGTTTCGCATGTTGACCTTTGCGCCCCAAAAAGCTCCGCACGAAGCAGCGGTGGACACCTCCCCCCGTGATTTACTCCTCTGGCTTTCGCTTTGAGTGTGATTGAAGGCTTGATGGAGCGACCGAATTCGCATTGGATCTTTCCCGGACATTTCCGCTTCGAGTCGGATGGTTTACGCTTTCTGCACTGCACGCCTGAGGCAAAATAACGTTTCAACACACATTCAGGATCACCACATGAAAACCTACGAAAAACTGGGTGCGTTTTATTTGGGCCGGACCGAGGCCACGGCGGAGCGTGAGGCGGCGACGCTGATGTATGATGCCAAGGATCTGACCACCCACGGCGTCTGTGTGGGAATGACCGGGAGCGGGAAAACCGGTCTCTGTCTTTCGCTGATTGAAGAAGCGGCGATGGACGGGATTCCGGTGCTGGCGATTGATCCCAAGGGGGATTTGGGCAATCTGCTGCTCACCTTTCCCGAACTGCGGCCCGAGGATTTCGCTCCCTGGATTGATCCGGCCGAGGCGGCCCGCAAGGGCGCGGCTCCGGAGGCCTATGCGGTGAAAGTGGCCGAAACCTGGCGGAAGGGGCTGGCGGGCTGGGATCAGGACGGCGGGCGCATCCGCCGCATGAAAGAAACGGCGGATTTCAGCATCTACACCCCGGGGAGTACTGCGGGACGGCCGCTTACGGTTCTGAGTTCCTTCAAAGCACCGCCTCCGGCCATTCGCGAGGATCCGGAACTGCTGGCGGAACGGGTGGATTCCTCGGTGGCGGGCCTCATGGCGCTGTTGGGGGTGCGGGGCGATCCGCTGCAAACGCCGGAGTACATCCTGATGGCCAATCTGCTGCGTCACGAGTGGGAGGCGGGGCGGCATTTGGATTTGCCGTCGATTCTGAAGGGCATACAGAAGCCGCCCTTTGACAAAGTGGGTTTTTTTGATCTGGAGACCTTTTATCCGGCCAAAGACCGGATGCAGCTGGCCATGCGGCTGAACAATCTGCTGGCATCACCCGGCTTTGCCAGCTGGCTGGAGGGGGAGCCTCTGGACATCAACGCGCTGATGTATACCCCGGAGGGCAAACCCCGGATCACCATTCTTTCGATTGCGCATCTGAGTGAAAGCGAGCGCATGTTTTTTGTCACCCTCCTGCTCAACGAACTGGTGGCCTGGATGCGCGGTCAGCCGGGCACCTCCAGTCTGCGGGCACTGCTCTACATGGATGAAATTTTCGGATTCTTCCCGCCCTCCGGAAATCCGCCGTCGAAAATGCCCATGCTGACCCTGCTCAAACAGGCGCGGGCCTACGGACTGGGCTGTCTGCTGGCCACCCAGAATCCGGTGGATCTGGATTACAAAGGTCTGGCGAACACCGGCACCTGGTTTATCGGCCGTCTGCAGACCGAGCGGGACAAAATGCGGGTGATGGAAGGGCTGGAGGGCGCTTCGGCCGGCGGCAAATTTGACCGGGCGAGGATGGAGCAGATTCTGGCCGGACTGGGATGTCGGCGTTTTCTGCTGCACAATGTGCACGACGAGGGGCCGGTGGTGTTTGAAACCCGATGGGCCATGAGTTATCTGCGGGGGCCGCTGACCCGGGAGCAGATCCGGAAACTGACGCCGGAACCCCCTCTTCCTTCATCTTCCGCGCCGGTTGTGGAAGCGCCTCAAGCGGTGGCGCCGCCCTCCTCGGTGCAGACCGCATCACTGTTGCCGGCGGGAATTCAGGAAGCCCTTCTGCCCTGTGCTAAACCCGGTCAGGGGAGAGGATGGATTCCCTGTCTGGGAGGAACCGCGCGGTTGCATTATGTCCGCGCCTCCAAAAACGTGGATGTCTGGATCACCCGGCCTTTCACGGTCCCGTTGCGGGAAGGGATACAGCCGGTGGATTGGTCGGAGGTTGAATTTCTGCCGGAGGACACGGCGTTTGAGCTGCCGGAGAAAGACTTTTTACGTCCGGAGCTGCCTGGGGCCGTGAATGCGAAGAATGTCAGTGGCTGGGAAAAAGAGGCCAAATCGGTGCTCTACGAAAAGCAGACCCTGACTCTGCTCAGCTGTCCGGCGCTGAAGCTGGATGCGGAACCGGGGGAGACGGCGGAGCAGTTTCAGGGACGCCTGCATCATCTTGCCCGGGAGCGGCGGGATGTGGAGGTGGAGGCCTTGCGGCAGAAAGTGGAGAAGAAATTTGTCACCCTGCGGGATCAGATCCGCCGGGCGGAGGACCGGGTGGAACGCACCCGGGAGGCGCATTCCGAGAAAAAAATGAATACCGCACTCAGTTTCGGCAGCACCTTGCTGGGGGCTTTTCTGGGCAGTAAAAAAATGTCTGTCACCAATGTCAACCGCACCCGGAGCAGTCTGAGCAAAGCCTCCAAACTGGGGAAAAGCAAAGAGGACATCGAACGGGCGGAGGATGAGCTTGCCGCACGGACGCAGCAGTATGCGGATCTGGAGGCGCAGCTCGAACAGGATCTGGAGAAAATCAAGGAGGCTTATTCTCCGGAAAATCTCAAAGTGGAGGAGCTGGGACTGCCCTTCCGCAAATCCGACCTGAGATTTGAATTTTTCGGGCTGTTGTGGCGAGAGGTTTAAGGTGTTCTGTCCAAAGTGTACGCAAGCTGAAGTTCCGGAAGTTGGGGTTAAAAATTCTTTGCCAATCCTGGCTTCCCGGTTTAGATCCATCGCATGCTTGAACCTCTGCTGAAACGCCATTTTGGATTTGACCAGTTCCGGGTGGGGCAGGAGGAGGCGGTGCAGGCGGTGCTCTCGGGCCGGGACGTAATGGTGGTGATGCCCACCGGGTCTGGGAAGTCGCTTTGTTTTCAATTACCGGCGATGGAGATGCCGGGGGTGACGCTGGTGATTTCGCCTTTGATTGCGCTGATGAAGGATCAGGTGGACAGTCTGACCCGCTTCGGTTTGCCGGTGAGTTTCATCAATTCCACCCTGCACCCCCGGGAGATGGAGGACCGGCTTTCCCGGGTGCGGGCCGGAGAAATCAAATTGCTTTATCTGGCCCCGGAGCGGTTGAAGGATCCGCGTTTCCTGAAGCTTCTGGAGCAGATTGATTTGTCGATGCTGGCGGTGGATGAGGCGCACTGTGTGTCGCAGTGGGGGCATGATTTTCGTCCGGATTACCTGCACCTGCACAAGATCACCCGTCTGTTTCCGGAGGCGCGGGTGATGGCGCTCACCGCGACGGCCACCGGAAAAGTCCGGGAGGATATCATCGAGCATCTGGGCCTTGGCAAAGGGAACCGGTCCAAGCCGGAGGTGTTTGTGCACGGGTTTATCCGTCCGAATCTGCATATCGCGGTCACCCGCTGTGCTACCCATGAGGACAAACTGCGCCGGGTGACGAAAGTGATGGAGGACTGGCGCTTCGGGATTATTTACTGTTCCACCCGCAAGCAGGCGGAGCGCGTGGTGGTCAAACTTGCGGAGGCCGGGCAGTCCGTGCTGCTGTATCACGCGGGTCTGACGGATCAGGAGCGGGAGCGCATTCAGAATCGTTTTATCAACGGTCAGGCCGATGTGGTGGTGGCCACCAATGCGTTCGGGATGGGGGTGGACCGGTCCGATGTGCGCTTTGTGCTGCACTGGGATATTCCGGGGAGTATGGAGGCCTATTATCAGGAGATCGGACGGGCGGGCCGGGATGAGGCCCCCGCCTGGTGTGAGTTGCTTTACAACTTTGCCGATGTGCGGACGCAGGAGTTTTTTCTGGAAGGGGGGAATCCGACCAAAGAGACCATTCTGGAACTGCTGAGTGTGTACCGGCGCAAGTGCATGAAGCGGCCGCTGGCGCTGAGTGCGGATCAGTGGAAAGAGGAACTGCGCTCCACGAATAATCCAATGGCGATACGCACGGCCACCTGGATTTTGGAGCGGGCGGAGTGTATTCAGCGGGAGGAGGAGCCCGGCTCGCGGGTGCAGGCGGTGCTGGCAAACGAAAAAATCAATGAACGGAAGCTGGCGGAGCAGTTGATGAAAGCCGAGGCCAAAGCGGCGAGGGACCGGGCCAAACTGGATGCCATTCTGGATTATGCCAACCGGACCGAATGCCGGCACAAACAGATTCTGCGTTATTTTGGCGATCCCACCGATCTGGGGAAAAACTGTAAAGCCTGTGACCGCTGCGCCTCCCGGGGAGCGGTGCCGCCCAAAGTGTTCCCCGAGGAGCACTGGATTGCGGTGCAGAAGATTTTATCGGCGGTGGCACGGCTGGACGGTCAGTTTGGCCGGGCCCGGATTGCCGAGCTGCTCAAGGGGTCGCAGACCAAAGGCCTGAACGAGGCCGGGCTCATGGATCACCGCTGTTACGGGCTGCTCAAGGACTGGACGCTGGCCTCGATTGTATCGGCGGTTGATGAACTGCTGCAGGACGGATGTCTCGCTCAGACCGGCCACGACTATCCCACCCTGGCCATCACCGACCGCGGCCGGCAGGCGATGTTCCGAAAAGTGCAGCCGCAGGTTGAATTTGCGGCCGCCGTCCCTGCGGAGGAAGACCTGGAACCCGATCCTGATCTACTCAAAGCGCTCAAAAGCTGGCGGATGAAACGATGCCGGATTGCGCATGTGAAACCTTTTCA
>JBMTJR010000169.1:0-5580 GCA_049438565.1 Kiritimatiellia bacterium | reverse complement strand
GGACCGGCATGTGAAAAATGGCAAAAGGGACAAAGTCGCCATTCAGTGGCAGGGAGAAAACGCGGCCGAGAGCCGGACCCTGACCTATGCGGATCTCAAACGGGAAGTGAGCAAATTCGCCAACGTCCTCCGCTATCACGGTGTGAAAAAAGGGACCGTGGTCACCATTTACATGCCGATGATTCCGGAGATGCCGATTGCCCTGCTGGCCTGCGCCCGCATCGGAGCCATTCATTCGGTAGTGTTTTCCGCGTTCAGTTCCGATGCCCTGCGCAACCGGATTCAGGATTGTGGCAGTGAAATCGTGATCACTTCCGACATTTCCTATCACGCCGGAAAAGTTTCCGGTCTGAAGGACAAAGTGGACCACGCGGTGGAACAGTGTCCCGAGGTGCGCAAAGTCTTTGTGTACAACCGGGGGGGTGGTGAATTTTACATGCAGCCCGGACGCGATTTGTGGTGGCAGGAAGAGATGCGGGATGTGAGTGAGGAGTGTCCGCCCGAACCCATGTATGCGGAGGATCCGCTGTTTATTCTGTATACCAGCGGCAGCACCGGGAAACCGAAAGGGGTGCTGCACACCACCGGCGGATATCTGCTCTGGGCCACAATGACCTCCAAGTATGTGTTTGACCTGCACGACGAGGACATTTTCTGGTGCACCGCGGATGTGGGCTGGATCACCGGACATACTTATTTAACCTATGGCCCCACCTCGAACGGGGTGACACAGATTATGTTCGAAGGCGTGCCCACCTGGCCGCAGCCGGACCGCTTCTGGGAAATTGTTGCCAAATACAAGGTGACCGTTTTTTACACCGCCCCCACCGCGATCCGGGCGCTGATGCGGCTGGGTGAAACCTGGCCGGAAAAACATGATCTTTCCTCTCTCCGGTTGCTGGGGTCTGTGGGCGAACCGATCAATCCCGAGGCCTGGAAGTGGTATCACCGGGTGATCGGGGCCGGGAAGTGTCCGATTGTGGACACCTGGTGGCAGACCGAAACCGGGGGCGTGCTTTTGACCACCCTGCCGGGAGCCCAGGGGGCCAAACCCGGCGCCGCCGGGTTCCCCTTGTTCGGCGTTCAGCCGAAAATTCTCCGCACAGACGGGTCAGAGGCGGATATCAATGAGGGGGGGAGCCTCTGCATTACCGCCCCCTGGCCGGGGATGCTGCGCGGCGTGTACGGGGATGCGGTGAATGAGCGGATCCGGCATACCTACTTTGCCAAATTTCCCGGGATTTACTTTTCCGGGGACGGTTGCCGCAAGGATGCCGACGGATATTACTGGCTGCTGGGTCGCATGGACGACGTGATCAATGTTTCCGCACACCGTTTTGCCACGGCGGAATTTGAAAGCAGTCTGGTGGGAGACTCCCGGGTTGCGGAGGCTGCCGTGGTCGGCTTCCCGCATGAAACCAAAGGGCAGGGGGTCTACTGTTTTGTCACCCTGAAATCCCATGTGGAGGGGGATGACCGCCTGCGCCGCGAACTGGTGGAGAAAGTGCGCACCGATATCGGTCCGATCGCCAAGCCGGATGTGATTCATTTTGCCCCGGCCCTGCCCAAGACCCGCTCCGGAAAAATCATGCGCCGGATTCTGCGCAAAATCGCGGAAGGGGATCTGGACGGAATCGGCGATACCTCAACCCTGGCGGATCCCGGGGTGGTGGACTCCCTGTTAGAGAGCCGGGGGAAGTAAAACTTCTTCCGGAACCGGAGTGGGGGTCGGGGTGGGAGTCGGAACCGGCTCCGCCTCGGCCATTCTTGCGGCAAGGAAGTCATCTTTACTCTGGTCAGAGAATTCCGGAGCCTGGGAAAGGGATCTGGTTTGTATCCTCGCCCTCGCAGGCGGTTTCGCCGCCTCCATCCATATTTGCAGAGGAGCGGGTGCGGATGGGGAAGAATAGAGCCTTTGCTCCGGTATTTCGTCGGCATCGGAAACGGGTTCTCTGGAAAGCTCTTCGGCATCTTTATTCAGAAACATTCCGCCTGATGCGTCCACGGAAATCGCTCCGGTTTCCCGGGGGAGACTGCGCCAGTGGACGATTCCCAGTCCGATGGCGAACAGCGCCGCCGCCGCAGTGGGAATCCAAAGGGATCTGACCGGTTTCGCCGGATGCGTGCCTTCGCGAAGCACCGCCTCCCGGCGAAGCGGATCCAGAATCATACCCGGTTCCGTCTGCAGTTCCTCCCGCAGCAGGAGCAGGGTTTCCTGCAGTCTGCTCACCTCTGCGGCCAGTTCCGGATGTGCAATCAGCAATGCCCCGGCCTCATTTTTCTCCTCCTCACTGCAGTCGCCCAGCGCATAGAGGGTCCAGAAAGGATCTTCAATGTTTGCCTTCATGCCGATCCTCTGCTGGTTTGAAAAACTTCGGCAAGGTTCCGGACTGCCTGATGCAGAAGATATCCGATATGTCCCTCCTTCAGTCCGGTGACTTCACTGATCTCCCGGTAACTCAGACCCTCCTCCAGCCGCAGAAGCAGTACCTGCTTTTCCTGATCTTTCAGACGGTGAAGCTGTTCGCGGATTAGCTGTTTGCGCTCTCCGCGGTCTCCTGCCGATTGCGCCGGCAGCTGCTGACTGCTGTGGGCTTCATGAAGTTTTTTCCGCCGCTGTTCTGCGCGGATAAGGTCCACCGCCTGATGATGGACGGCCCGGTAGAGCCAGGTTTTCCGTGCACCTTCCGCAGGCAGAGAATCTGTCGGCAGCCGGCAGTAGGACACAAATACCTGCTGCACCACATCCTGGGCGGAATGGGGATTCCGCACCAGACGTTCGGCGTAGCGCAGCAGAGAGGGAGCGTGGAGATCCATAAGGGTTTCAAGATCGTGGTTCATGGGAACAGACGTCCGTGCGGATGAAAAGCTTAGAACTTTTTCAGGGATTCCGGCTTTTCTCCACCAGCTCTTTCAACAGCTCCAGGGAGGGCAGGCCGGTGCGGACCCCCACATCCTGGGCGGAATGGGGATTCCGCACCAGACGTTCGGCGTAGCGCAGCAGAGAGGGAGCGTGGAGATCCATAAGGGTTTCAAGATCGTGGTTCATGGGAACAGACGTCCGTGCGGATGAAAAGCTTAGAACTTTTTCAGGGATTCCGGCTTTTCTCCACCAGCTCTTTCAACAGCTCCAGGGAGGGCAGGCCGGTGCGGACCCGGTGTTCCTCGCCGATCCGGCTGTCCTGATAGATCCGGTGCAGCTGTGCGGCCATCTGCTCCAGTCCCCGGGCACGGATGGGATCCTGGGTCTGCATCGACTGGTTGAGCAGCGCCACAATCCGGGTGCTTGCCTGCTCGGCACTGAGGGTGTCCGGATTCTGGGTCAGAGAAATTTGCACATGATTCTGGAAGGCAGCCTGTCCGGGGGGAATCTCTTTGTCCACTTCCGCGAGTTCGGTGTAGAGTTCATAGGCCCGGTTGGGATTTCCGTATTGAATGCTCATCAGCAGCGCATCGTTCAGAAAAGTGGTATAACCCTGCCGCAAATATCCGTTGTAGGGATTGTCCCGGAGCAGACTCCGGTATTCCCCGAGCACCGGATCCATCAGATCCAGACGGGGAACTTTGATCCAGACGCTCTCATGGCCGGGGAGGGTGATCATTCTTCCTCCCCGCATGAGCAGTCCCAGCGCCTGCATCCGCATGCGACGCAGCCGCCGCTCATCAAAGCGGTCGGGATGATAGGTCAGTCCCCGGGTGGACCAATAGAGCACATGAGTTGCGGGGAGCCGCCAGTCCAGCGGACCGTAGCGGTCCTCTAGGGATTGGATATCCTCCGCCTGCATGGAGAAGCGGTCTTTCAGGGCGCGGGCGAGTTCGGGAGTCCGTCCGGATTCGGGAATCCGACCTTCGGGAAGGATTTCCTCCACCTGTGCCACAAGCTTTTGTTTATAAACTATGTGGGCGGTATCGAACTCCATGCCGATTTTATGCTGAAACATCCAGCCGATATCCCAGTGCAGATCCGGAGAATTGGGGTTGTGGGTGAGGCCCTGCTTCCGGAGCAGATCCAGTCCGTGATTCACCCAGCGCCAGCGGTCTTCAAACTCCGGAAACAGCACACTGATGTTGTAGGCCAGATTCCAAGCCTGGAAGGACCACACTTCCGGGACTCTGGGTTCCAGCTGGGTGATCCAGCGGGCCAGCTGCACCATCTCAAAGTACTGGCCCTCCTCCTGCATTTTGTTGGCCCGGATCCACAGGGCATCCGCCACCAGTCCCCGGAATCCGCCGAAGGCCACGGTGGTCAGCGCCACCAGCGGGGTGGTTTCATCGGGATCCACCTGCTGCAGGTGACGGGTACGGCGCAGATCGATCAGTCCGGAATGAAAGTAGCCCGAAATCCAGAGGGTCAATACCCCGGACAGGATAAGGATTCCCCCCCGTTTTCCACCCGGAGTTTTCATACGGCTCCTCCGGTTTCCCGACGGTGAAACACAAAAATCCCGGTTCCGCTGATCACCAGAATCACCGGCGTGAAATGCAGAGCCAGGGTGCGGAAAAGTTCAGCGGGCGGGATTTGAACTCCCCGGGAAACCCGGGACAGGGGGGCTTCCATCTGCAGCGGCTGAATCATCAGATGAACCCCCTTGTACACCTGAAACTGGAACACCTGAAAGTATCGGTTGAGGGCGCTCTGTTGCTCTTCTGCCGGTGGAATTCCCTTGTCCAGCACTTCCTCCACCACGCCGGAGAATCCCTGGAGCAACAGTACGGCCGCACTCACATAACAGGCGACGGGCAGGGAGAAACAGGAGCCGGCACTTACCCCGATGGCGGCCAGAATGGCCAGCAGTCCGGAAATGATCAGCAGTCCCCGGAAGAGATTCATCAGAAAAGTTCCGCCTTCGAAATAAAGCCGGACCCCCTGATCGGTCTTGAAGAAAACCCGGGAGGAGCTTTCACTGGTATTTTCATAGGAGATCACCAGTTGATGGGCGCCGGAAAGATCCTTCCCGATCTGGAAGGGAATCACTTTTTCACCGTAGGGCGTTTCTGTCCGGGTAAACTCCAGCCGGGGCGCCTCGTCCGGAAGCCCGATCCGCCAGCGCCCCGGAACCGTGCCCACTCCCATGGAGGATCCGTCATACTGATAGGCCAGCTGGACGGTCTGACCCTCCTGCAGCGGGGGGGTCAGATCAAAGGTCCAGCTCACCTGCTCTCCGGCGGAGGCGGCGTTCCGGCTGACCCGCAGGAAACGTTCCATTTCTTTGACCACCAGCTCGAGCGGAATTCCCGGCGGAACACTTCCGCTTTGGATTTGTTCCCGGGCCAGCCGCTCCGCCTCCTCTCCCAGATCCTCCTGATGCGGGTCCACCGCGCGCCGGGAGGTGAGCTGCTGGGTGAACACCACCTCCCGTGCTTCCGCATCCAGATCGGAAGCGTGAATCATGGACCGGATCCGCAGATAGGTGACGCCCCCGCAGAGCAGGGCCAGACAGGTGACCCAGGAAACCACGGCCAGCCATTTTCACCACCAGATCTCCGCCCGGTGCACCGGTTTCGTCAGGATCATCTGCAGACGTTTGCGGGAGAGCACCCCCTCGATAGAGTCGCTGGAGACCCAGACTGTCCTCGCCG
>JBMTJR010000168.1:0-5583 GCA_049438565.1 Kiritimatiellia bacterium | reverse complement strand
GCCCGTATTTTGTGGGGGTCGGTGATGTAGTTGTACTCGGCCAGTTCCCGCCAGCTCATTTTATTCCGAACTGCAATCGCGGAGAGAGACTCACCCTTGCGGATCGTGTCGGGGGTGCCTTTGCGGGGCTGGGGAGCGGGAGCCTGCTGGACCACCGGCGGGGGAAGCTCCTCCTGAATGACCGGGGCTTGAAAATCAACCGGGGTCGGCGGAGGCAGGGATCCCAATTCAGAGCCTTTCACCATCGGAGGCATGACCGGCGCGGGCGGAGGTCCCACCTGACGGGGCGGACGGGTGGCGCAGCCCGCCAGCAGCAGGATGAAAAAAGACACAACAAGAGTGGAGGGGCGAATCTGATTCAGCTTATTCATAACAATTCCTTCACGGCGGTTCAATAAATGGGGTGGGTGGCAGACTGAGCCGCAACCAGACGTTGAAAATGCTGTCCTCTGGCCGCATAGCTTTCGTACTGATCAAAACTCGCACATCCAGGGGAAAATAACAAGATTTGAGAACAGGTTCTTGCTTCCCAAAGAACAGGGATAAGGCTTCCGAGAGTATCGAAGCAAAGGCATTCGTCAACGGAATCCTGCCATGCCTGCTTCATTTTTTTCGCCGAACGGCCAAAAAGGTAGAGCCGGGGATTTCTTTCCCGGAGCAGGGGAAGAAATTCCTCCAGGGATTCGCCTTTGTCGATCCCGCCCATTACCAGTTGAACCTCTCCCTGCACCGAACTCAACGCGGCCATACTGGCCCGTAAACAGGTGCTTTTGCTGTCATCCACCACCCGTCCCGCTCCGGGAACGGACAAGACCTGCATGCGGTGGGGCGGAAACTGAAATTCGCGGAGCACCGGCTCCTGCCGGAAAGGATCGATTCCGGGAATCCCGGAAAGCAGGGCGAAAAGCCCCTGCAGATTCAGACGCAGGGCCGGAGAGGCAAAGGGCGTACCGGTCAGGGGAGGCAGCCGGACCGATTCCACCCGCAACCGGGCTGCTTTTCCTCCGACCGGAGCGGGGTAATCTTCGGGCCAGACCGCGAGATCTCCGGGCTGCTGACAGGCAAACAGGCGCGCTTTGGCTTCCGCATAGGTTTTCATGTCCCCATGCCGGTCGAGATGGTTCGGAAACAGATTCAGACAAAGAGCCCGGTCCGGCCGGTAACTGCGGAGATTTTCCAGCTGAAACGAACTCAACTCCAGAACATGGAAATCCGCCACGGGATGGGTGCGGGCCACCTCACTGACCGGAGGGGCGATATTGCCGCTGACGGTGACGGTGTAGCCCGCCTCCCGCAGGAGCGCGGCGGCCAGAAGCACCATGCTGGTTTTACCCAGCGAACCGGTCACCGCAATCTGCGGACCTTTCAGCCGCCGGGCGGCCCATTCGAATTCCGGAATTCCCGACGCCTGACGCTCCCGCAACTGCTGAAACCAAGGGTGGATGAGCGGAATTCCGGGACTGAGCAGAATTTCCTCTGCCAAAAGATCCGGAAGCGCAGTCCGGCAGGAAAATCCGAACGCCGCCAGCTCATCGATCTCCGGGGCCGGAGGAAGCTTTTCGGTAACGACCTGTCCGCCCCTGCCCTCCCCGGCCGCCAGTCTGGCCGCGGCCCTCCCGCTGAGGCCGGCACCGAGAATGGTCAACCCGGATCGCATCTCCATTTACCTCACTTTCAGAGTGGCAATTCCAAGGATGGCAAAAATGATGGCCAGCACCCAGAAGCGAATTGTGACCAATGTCTCCACCACTTCCACATCCCGTCCTTCATTTTCCGCCGCCTCTTTGGCCACGATTTCGAAATGATGGTGAATGGGGGCGCAGCGGAAAATACGTTTTCCGGTCATTTTAAAAGAGGCCACCTGCAGCACCACACTCAGGGCCTCCATCACGAACACGCCGCCCACAAAAATCAGCGTAATTTCCTGCTTAATCATGATTGCGGCGGTGGCAATGGCCCCGCCGAGGGCCAGACTGCCGGTATCCCCCATGAATACCCGGGCCGGATGCGCATTGAACCACAAAAAGCCCAGTCCGCTTCCGAGCAGACAGCCAAAGAACACCGCCAGTTCCTCGGATCCTGCAATGTAGGGAATCTGCAGATGCTCGGCAAAGATGATGTGGCCGGCACAGTAACTCATCACCAGATAAGACACCGCAACCGCATTGCTGCAGCCGATGGCCAGTCCGTCCAGTCCGTCGGTGAGATTCACCGCATTGCTCGCGCCCAGCACCACCACCACCACAAACAGCAGCGCCAGAATCATCGGCATACCGGTCCAGACCGGCTCTTTCATAAATGGCAGCATGAGGGTGCGGCTGAGCTGGGAGGTTTCCGGATGGACCTGGTCGAGCACATAAAACAGCACGCAGGCCCAGCCCAGTTGACCCAGCAGTTTCCAGCGTCCGGAGAGCCCTTTGGAATTTTTTTTCCGCACTTTGATAAAGTCATCCAGAAAACCGATCGCCCCCATCCAGAAAGCGCCCAGCAGGGCCAGGGTGGCGAAAATGTTGCCCGGCTTGCAGAACAGCAGCACCGCGATTCCAAGGGTGAACAGAATCAGCAGTCCGCCCATGGTGGGGGTACCGGCTTTTTTGCGCTGCTCTTTGAGCACCTCATCGTCCCGCACCGGCTGACCGATTTTGAATTCCAGGAGCCAGCGGATCACTTTGGGACCCAGCATCAGACTCAGCAGGAAAGCCGTGGCCGATCCTGCCATGGCCCGGAAAGTCACATAGCCCAGAATCCGCAAGGGGCTCAGGGTGTCTTTCAGTGCAGGATCAGAAAGGTTGGCCCACCATTCATACAACCAGTACATCATACCGTTTTCTCCTTGGATTTTTGCAGTTCCTCTAAAACCTTTTCCAGACGTTCTGAGCGCGAGGCTTTCAGCAGAAACAAGGTTCCCCCGGAAGCCCGGGCCCGGATCAGCGCGGCGGCCTCTGCGGCGTTCCCTACCTTCCAGACCGGGGAGCGGGAGATGCCTTCGCCGATCCAGCCTCCTTTTTCTCCCACCAGAAGAACGCCCTCAAATTCTCCGGCGTCCACTTCGGTTCCGGTTTCAACATGCAGAGACTTCTCCTCCGCTCCCAGTTCGGACATGCCGCCCAGCACCAGCCATTTCGGACCCGCATGTTCCAGCTCGGAAAATGTCCGGACCGATTTGCGCATACTCAGAGGGTTGGCGTTGTAGGCATCATTGATAAAAGCATAGCCCCCAAGCTCCAGCCGCTGCCAGCGCATCGGAGCAGGCTCATAGGTCTGAATTCCGCCGGCAATCGCGTCGGGGGAACATCCGCATTCCCGGGCCATGGCGGCGGCCTGGAGAAGATTCCCCAGCATATGAAGGCCCGGAAGCGGAATCCGCAGGACGAAAGTCTCCTTGCGCTGACGGTCAATAATCTCAAGAACTGACCCCTTTTGAATTCCCCGGTAATCGGCATCGTTTTCCAGGGACACCGTGAGGCTGCGGCATCCGCAACGGGCTTTCATAAACTCAAACCAGGGACTGTCCTGATCCAGAACCGCAAAGCCGTCCGCCGGCAGGGAGGAGAGCAGACTGCTTTTCTCTTCGGCGATGGCCTCCACGCTGCCCAGATTTTCCAGATGCGCCTCTCCGATGGAGGTGATCAGTCCGCAGGTCGGTTTGAGAATGTCCGCCAGCGCGGAAATCTCCCCCGCGTGATTCATGCCGAGTTCAAAGACCCCGAATCTGTGTCCGGACTCCATGGAAAGCAGACTCAGAGGCAGCCCGATAAAGTTGTTCCAGTTTCCCCGGGTGCTGCAGATGGAATCCGCGGCCCGGAGCATGGCGGCGGTAAAATCCTTGACCGTGGTTTTACCGGCGGAGCCGGTGATGCCGATCATTTGGGCGGGCTGAAGGCTGGAGCGGTAACCTTTGGCCAGATTCTCCAGCGCTTTTCCGGTCTCCTTCACCTCCAGACAGGGGAATCCCTCCAGCGCGCGTCCGCGGCGGCAGAGGGCTGCGGCCGCCCCGGCCTCCCGGGCCAGGGGAATCAGATCATGACCGTCCACCCGCTCCCCGGCCAGGGCCACGTAGAGCGCTCCGGACTTCAGATCCCGGGTGTCATGGGAAACCGAGCGGACCGGCTGTTTGGGAAATTCACTCCACTCCCCCCCGCTCCATTCGGCCAGATCCTCAGCACAAAACTCCGGCATGTCAGCAACTCCCAGTGCGTGAAAGTTCAAGTTTTGCCACCATTTCCGCCGCCACCTGCCGGTCATCAAAGGGGAGCTGCAGCGCACCCACCAGCTGCACCGTTTCATGCCCTTTTCCGGCCAGGAGCAGAATATCCCCGGTTCCCAGTCTGGAAACCGCATATTCAATGGCCAGGCGCCGGTCCTCAATGATCCGGTATACATCTCCATCGCGAAGTCCGGTCTTCATATCCGCAAAAATCTGCTCCGGATCCTCGGTACGGGGATTGTCCTGGGTCAGAATCATTTCATCCGCCGCCGCGGCAGCCTGAACCATCAGCGGGCGTTTGCTCCGGTCCCGGTCTCCGCCGCATCCGAACAGCACAACCAGTTTTCCCCGGGCCAGCCCCTTCAGGAGCCCCACCACATGATCCAGGGCATCGGGCGTGTGGGCGTAATCCACGAAAATTTTTCCGCGCGGACTGGGCACCGGTTGAAGTCTTCCGGGAGCGGAAATGACCTGCGGGGTGTAGCTCAGCAGATTCTCCAGCGGAATTCCCGAATCGGCGCAGACCGCCAGGGCCTGCAGCATATTGCGCAGATTGTGTTCGCCCGGGGCCTGCATGTGAAGCAGGCCTTCTCCCCATGGACTGAAAATACGGGCCCGCAGCCCCTCCACCGAGGATTCGATCAATTCTCCCCGGACCGTGCAGTCCTCCGCCAGTCCGCAGAGCCAGACCGGTTCCCCGCATTCCCGGGCCAGACGCCGGCTCCATGGGTCATCCCCCGCAATCCGGGTTTTGACAGAGGGCATCCGGAACAGCGTGGCCTTGGCCTGAAAATAGGTTTCCATGTCAGGATGATAATCCAGATGATCCTGGGTCAGATTGGTGAACACCGCCGTATCAAACTGCAGTCCATCCACCCGCTTCTGATCCAGCGCGTGCGAAGAGACTTCCATCACACATTCCTCACAGCCCGCCTCCACCATGGCATGGAGATATTCATGCAGATCCGGAGCCCCCGGGGTGGTCCGCCGCGCGGGGATTTCACGGTTTTCGAAGCGGTAACAGACGGTTCCCAGCTGACCGCAGGCGCGTCCGTGCTGCTGCAACAGCTGATAAACATATCCCACCACGCTGGTTTTGCCGTTGGTTCCGGTCACTCCGGTCAGACGGAGTTTTTCGTCCGGGGCCTGAAACAGTTCGCGGGCCAGACGGCTCAAAGCCGCCCGGGGATCCGGCACCACCGCCACGGGGACTTTCACATTCAGACCCACCGGATGCCCGGCGACAATCGCGGAGGCCCCTTTGCGGAGAGCATCCGTTATAAAGCGGTGAGCGTCTCCTTCAAATCCCTCAATCGCCACATACAGATCGCCGGTGCGAACCCGCCGGGAGTCCGGCTGAACGCCGGTGAGGGTGC
>JBMTJR010000167.1:0-5594 GCA_049438565.1 Kiritimatiellia bacterium | reverse complement strand
TTTCGGGATTGCCCAGTCCGACCGACAGTTTCAGGCGTATCACGGACTCAGCAACTGGCAGGGGGATCCCCAGTCGGAACTGCGGTTTGTTTTCAGTCTGCATCCGGAAGTGATCACCCTGATCGCGGCGGCGGACAGTGGCATCGAAACGGTGGCGGATTTAAAAGGGAAACGGGTGAATCTGGGCAGCCCCGGTTCCGGACACCGCGGAAATGCGCTGGCGATCCTGCAGACGGCGGGACTGGATCCCGAAACGGATCTGCAGGCTGAATCACTGACCGTGGCGGAATGTGCCGCGATGCTTCAGGACAACCGGATTGATGCATACTTTTTCACCGTAGGACATCCGAACGGTTCCATCACCGAGGCCTCCACCGGCCGTCGGAAAGTCCGGTTTGTCCCGATCACCGGAATGGAGCCCCTGCTGGCGGATGCCCCCTACTATGCGGTGACCCGGGTTCCGGCAGAACTCTACCCCCAGGCCGTACAGGTCGGGGAGGTGTCGAGCATCGGCATGCTGACCACGCTGGTGACCCGTTCGGACACCCCCGATGAAATTGTTTATGCTGTGGTAAAAGCCGTTTTTGAGCAACTGGACACCCTGCGCATTCAGCATCCGGCCCTGCAGGGACTGACCCCCGAGGGTATGCTGAAAGGCGGCAACGCCCCCCTGCATCCCGGAGCCGAAAAATATTTCCGCGAGGCGGGACTTCTCTAAATCCCCGGCCCAAAAAACTTTTTTTCATTTTTTCGCGGAAAAAGAGATTTTGTCCGCTTTCGGGTGACAGAACCTCAACCAAGGAGTCTGTAATGAAAAAATGTGTAATAACGATCTGTCTGCTGCTCAGTGTTTCCGGAACGATGCTTCCGGGGGAAATGGCCCGTTATTCTCTGGGCCGGATCGATCTGGCGGGTATGGTGCCCGGACAAATGCCCGCTCCGGGCAGTTCTCTGATCCTCGAAAACCCGGAACTGCCCGTTCTCGCGGACCCATCCGGGGCGGTGGGCTTTATTCCCACCCGGTACCGGGAGGCCCTTCGCAGAATGCAGGCGGCGGGGCTGCAGCTGGAACTGGAGGTGCTGCACTCCTATGCCGCGCCATTGCCGGGGAAATTCCTGATGGTGGAGATCTGGGTGACCACGGAAAAGGTGGAGGCTCTTCATCCGCTGATCTATGCGGTTCCGGTAAACGGGGAGAGCCCTGAAATGGCCCGTCTGGACTGAAATCCAGTGGCATGGGTCTTTTCTTGCATTTTCAGGTTCAACCGATAAGGATTCTTACAACTTCAGGCCCTATATCCTGCCTGTATGTATACGGCCCCGGATCCTTCCCGGGGCCGATCTTCTCTGAATCATGATTGAAAAAACGATCTATTTTTCCAGCCCCGGTGAAAGCGATGAGGTTCTGGCTCCCCGAAGTGCCTTCCTTCGGGAGATGTCCTGTGCAATGGAACTTCAGTGCACCGCGAGAGACAACTGGGTAAAACTTTCCGCCGAACAGGAGGAAAAAGTATCGGCTGCGGAGACCTTCCTGCAATTGCTGAGATACCTGCGCTCGCAGGGAGCGGACCTGCGCGGTCCCACCCGTTTTTATCTACTGCGGAAATTTCTGGAGGGCAAAGAAGACGCATTGCGGCAAATGGTGGATTTGAAAGTGCCGGTCCTCGCGAGCAAACGTCCGATTTTTCCCAAGACCCTGGGTCAGGCCCACTATATGCGGAATATTCTGAAGCATGATATCACTTTCGGTCTGGGGCCGGCGGGAACCGGAAAGACCTACCTGGCCATGGCGATGGCGGTTTCCAGTCTGCTCAAAGGAGAGGTCAACCGGATCATTCTCACCCGGCCTGCGGTGGAGGCCGGAGAGGCGCTGGGATTTCTTCCCGGCGACCTGCAGCAGAAAGTGCTCCCCTACCTGCGGCCGCTCTACGATGCCCTGCACGACATGCTGGATGCGGGCACCATCACCGAGTTTATTGAACGCGGGGTGATTGAGGTGGCCCCCCTGGCCTACATGCGCGGACGCACACTCAATCAGAGTTTCATTCTTCTCGACGAGGCCCAGAACACCACCGAGGAGCAAATGCTGATGTTTCTCACCCGGGTGGGATTCGACAGCCGCTGTGTGGTGAACGGCGATCCCACGCAGATTGATTTACCCGGAAACAAACGTTCCGGACTCAGGGAAGCCATGCGCGCCCTGAACCGCACCGAGGGCATTTCCCTGGTGAACCTGACCGAGGAGGATGTGGTACGTCATGCTCTCGTGCAGCGGATTATCCGCGCTTACCAGGATCTGAGATCCCCCGCACAACCCCCGGAGGGCTGATTTTTATGAATGACAAATCAAAACTTTCCCGGTCGCGTCACAAGCGCACCCAGGCGAAAACGAAAAAAGCGGTTCAGCGTGAAAGCTGGCTGAGCAGCAAACTGGCTCTGTGTTATTTGTTCACCCTGATTTCTCTACTGTTCATTCTCAATCTGGGACGCGGGGTCGTCATGACCGGTCTGACCCCCGGTCAGTTGGCGCCGAACACGGTGCAGGCGGAAGTGGATTTTGAGACTATCGATCTCTCCGCGACCGAACTGAAGCGTCAACAGCTCCGGAAAATGGTTCCGCAGGTGCTGAAAGTGGAGACCCGGGAGCTCAATGACGCCACCCGTCTGTTAAACAATCTTTTCACCATGGCGATTGAACAGTCCGATGAAACGGACAATCCGGATAAACAGGGGGATTTTACAGAAATGGTCCGGATGCTGGGTCTGGATGAAAGTCTTTCCAGTCTGCCGGTTCTTTTTTCCAAAGAATCCCTGGAGCAGATCGATCCGCTGCTGCGGCAGGAATTGGAGCGGGTCTGGATGAAGGGTCTTATTTCGGAGGCCGACCGGAAATCGCGTTTTCAGGGGGTGGTGGAAACCGGACAGGTTCTGCTCGCCGGAAGTTCCGATGCGGTTGCCCTGGATTCGCTGCCCACCCCTTCGGAAAGCGCGGTGGCTCTTTCGATGACGCTGCAGGAAAAACAGGATCTCAGTGGTCCGCAGACCGCTTTTCTGGAGCAGCTCCTGCTGGAGGTTCTGGAACCGAACCTGGAACTGGACAGCGTGGCCACCCGGGCGGCCGGAGAGGCGGCGGCGGAGTTGGTGGAACCGGTCCGGATTCTGCGTCGGCAGGGCGCCACCCTGATGGAGGCCCGCATGCCGATTACCCGGCAGGTGGTGGAGGATTTAAACGCCCACCAGCTTAAAAAGATTCAACTGCAGGACGGAAAAACTCAGGTTGCCAAGCTTCTGGGTCAGGGACTCTATCTGGCCGTGGGACTGGCGGTGAGTCTGGCTTTTCTCTATCTATTGGAATCCCCCTCTTTTAAGAAGACCAACCGGATCTTTCTCTGGGTGGTGCTTACCCTCACCAGTTTGCTGATGGGACAGGGATTTATTTATCTTTCCGCCCACCTGAATCTGATTCCGGGTCATTTTGTGCAGGCGCTGCTGCCTCTGGCTTTGGCCCCCATGCTGGGAACCATTCTTTACGGACCCCGTTTGGGCCTGGCCGTCGGATTTTCCAGCAGTCTGGCCCACGCCATGCGCCATGACATGGAACTGGTGATTTTTTTCAGCGGAATGTGCGTCGCCATCACCTCCGCCATCAGTGTACGCGCGGTGCACCGCCGTTCCAATGTGTTCCGGGCCGGGGTATGGATCGGAGGAATTCAGGCGCTGATTCTGGTGGGGACGGGCAGTCTGGAACTGGTTCCGGCGGGGATTGTCCTGCAGCATGGGCTGCTGGCGTTTTTATCCGGCATTACCATCTCATTGCTGGTGCTGCTGCTGATCAGTCCTTTCGAATGGCTGTTTAATGTCACCACGGATATTCGTCTGCTGGAGCTGTCGGATATGAGTCATCCCCTGCTCTCCCGGATGGCGCTGGAGGCGCCGGGAACCTATCATCACAGTCTGATGGTGGCGCACCTTTCCCAGGCCGCAGCCAGAGAAATCCGTGCCAACGATCTGCTGGTCCGCGTCTGCGCGTATTATCATGATATCGGGAAACTCACCAAACCGGAATTTTTTATTGAAAATGCGCAGGGACGGCAAAATCCGCATGACGAACTTTCGCCGAGCATGAGCCGTCTGCTGATTATTTCACACGTGAAAGAAGGGGTCAGTCTCGCCCGCCGCTACAAGCTGCCTGCAGTGATCGTGGACGGAATCGAACAGCATCACGGCACCAGTGTGATTCAGTATTTTTACCATCGTGCGAAACAGCGGGCGGAGGATGCGGAAAAGCCGCAGATCAAGCAGGAGGATTACCGCTATCCGGGTCCGAAACCTCACAGTCCGGAAATGGGGATCCTCATGCTCGCCGATTCGCTGGAGGCGGCCTCCCGTACGGTGGACAAAAACAAACCCGGCCAGATCGAGGGGCTGGTGAATGAGATGATCAAAGAAAAAATCAATGACGGGCAGCTGGACAACTGTACGCTGACCCTGGAGCAGATTCACACCATTCGCCGCTCCTTTATTTTCTCCCTGAACAACATGCTTCACGGCCGGGTCGCCTATCCGAAAAATGAAGAGGAAAGCTCCGGCACGGAAAAGAAAAAGTCCAGCCCGCCCGCAGATGAACCGGCTTCGCAGTCGAATGAAAATTGAAATCCTTGATCAACAGTCCCTGTACCGTCTCGATGAAACGCGGCTGGTTTCCTACTGTGATTGGGTGATGGAGCAGGTAAGCGCGCTGGCCCCGGAATTTCAGTGGCAGGAACTTTCGGTAGTGCTGACGGATGATTCCATCCGCGACCTGAACCGCGAATGGTTCGGGAAAGACACAGTCACAGATGTCATCAGTTTCGCCTACACCGAACCGGAGGCGAGCGGGGAGCTGATCGTAAATGTGCAACAGGCCTGCGAGGAGGGAAAACTCCGGAAATCGCCGGACTGGGAACTGGCTCTTTATCTTGCGCATGGATGTCACCACCTCATGGGCGCGGAGGATGACACGCCCGCCCGGAAAAAAAACATGCTTGCTTTGGAAACCCGCTGGGTGGATAAGGCTTTCCGTCAATCCCACGGCCCCTTCTTCTTATGAATCCTCTGATCACACTCTGTCTCTCCACCCTGCTGGGGGTTACTTTTTTCAATTCCCTGCTCCGCTCCTTCCGTCACAGTCAGGATGCGGGTCTGGTCCGGCTGGGCGAACTCTCTCCCCGCTTCGAGAAAAATGCCGCGCGCTGGGAGGCGAACTGGCTTGGGATTGTCGGACTGATGACCCTGATCGGGGGCACCTTTCAGATTACCACCATCTCCACCGCGGTGCTGCTGTATTTAAGAACCTTCGGAGAATGGACTCCCGCCGGGGTTCTGGTGATTCTGCTCTGCGGTCTGGTCTATATTCTGCTGGCCACCAGTCTGCCGGTGGTGCTCTCGGAATATTACGCCGACCGGATCACGCTGTGGGGACTGCCCATTGCCGATCTGTTTTACCGGGTGCTTTTTCCCCTGTCTTTCGTCATTTCCACCGTGGAACGTCTGTTGCACATCCAGTTGGCCCACAGCTCAGATTCAGGAAACCGCCCCAGTGCCGGTGATGAAAT
>JBMTJR010000166.1:0-5601 GCA_049438565.1 Kiritimatiellia bacterium | reverse complement strand
TGACGATTTCCCCAAGACCACAGACTCTCACCCTCAATCCTCCGTCTCCCCTTCCGCGATGCTTTCACGCATGGAGGTGTCGGCCAGAACATTCTGCATCCGGTAGAAATCCATCACACCGAGATTTCCGGAGCGGAAGGCTTCCGCGATGGCCTGCGGAATTTCCGCCTGGGCCTCGATCACTTTCGACTGCATTTCCTGCACCCTGGCGCGCATTTCCTGTTCGGCGGCGATGGCCATGGCCCGGCGTCCTTCGGCTTCGGCCTGACGGAGTTTCTTGTCCGCCTCCGCGCGTTCGGTTTCCAGCAGGGCGCCGACGTTGGCGACCTCGCGGGTGCCGCTGACCCCGGCCACGGAGACGTCGGCAATATCGATAGAGACAATTTCAAACGCGGTGTTGGCATCCAGACCCGACTGCAGCACGCGGCGGCTGATGTCATCCGGATTTTCCAGCACATGCTTGTAGGTTTCGGAGGAGCCGATGGCGGAGACAATTCCCTGACCCACCCGGGCGATAATGGTTTCCTCGGTGGCGCCCCCGACCAGACGCTGCAGATTGGCCCGCACCGTGACCCGCGCTTTCACCAGCAGCCGGATTCCGTCCTTGGAGACCGCATCCAGATAGCCGTTGCTCAGATTCTGATCCGGACAGTTGATCACTTTGGGGTACACTGAAGTGCTGACCGCCTCGTGCACATCGCGTCCGGCCAGATCGATGGCGGCGGCCTGTTGGAAAGAAAGTTCGATATTGGCTTTGTCGGCGGCGACCAGGGCCCGCACCACATTCATTACATTTCCGCCCGCGAGATAGTGGGCCTCCAGATCGTTGGTGCTCAGTTCAAGACCGGCTTTGACGGCCTGAATGCGGGAGTCCACCACCAGTTTGGTGTTCACTTTCCGCAGGCGCATCGCGACCAGGGTGAGAAAGTTCACCCGGGCGCCGGAGACGGCGGCGCGGATGTAGATGCTGATGAAGTTGGCCATCAGAACCAGCATCACGAGGATGAGGACGGCGAGTATTCCAATTATATATTTCATGGGACTTATCCTTGGGGGTTTTTCAGCGAAGGCGGGACCTGGATTTTCAGAACCCTTTGAGAATTCCGAATGCTGGTGAGGATGGCGCCCATCCCCCAGCAGGAGGTCATAAAATAAAGCGCTCCACCAATGTAGAGCAAAGAATAGGCACTGTAAAGCACCAGCAGACCTATAAACAGGGCCAGAGCCAGTTTTCCGAAGCTGAGGTCGCTGCGCTGCCGCAGGAGGATCATGCCAATGGCGTAGGCCACCATGATTTTCCCGAGGTAAAACAGCAGTCCGGTGAGCAGCAGCACAAACAGGCCCACCCCGATTCCCAGCACGGAGAGCAGGAGAAAATAACCGGTCACAGAGAGGAACAGAAAGGAAAAGATCCCGATGCTCAGGGCGGGGTTCCGGTGATGGAGCAGCAGCTCCACATTCTGTCCGGTGAAGCGGGGGAGTACCCGCAGGAGCAGCAGACCGATCAGGTACGCGCTGACAAACTGCAGTCCGCGGATCATCCATTTGAGATTGCGGATGCGTGCACTGAGCTCTCCCGGTTCGTCGGAGATCTGTTTACGTTCGCCGTCCACCCGCACGCCGGCGGGGAGGGGAAGCGATTTGGGATTGCGGTTCAGCAGATCTCCGTGCACCACGGTCCCCGGCATCAACTGGATTTCCCCGGCCCGCAGGGTGAGGTTGCCGAGAATCTCCGCCTCAATCAATACCGAGGGGGCCTCCACCCACAGATCCCCGTCAATGCGCCCGCGCACGGTCACCCGTTTTCCCGCCTGCAGGACCGCATTGCCGTACACCACCGAGTTGCTGTCGAGCAGAAGATTTCCCACGCCCGAGGCGGCCCAGAGATTTCCCTCGATCAGGCCGTCGCTTTGGAGCATTTCCAGGGCATAGAAGCGGGCATCATCGGCAATCTGACCGGTGAACCGGATTTTGCGTCCGGCCGCCCACACATCCTCGTCAAACTCTCCGCTGAGCACCACTTCATTGGCCAGAGTGAAAAAATCTTCCTCCGCCCGCTCCGAAAACACTACGGATTCTTCGAACAGCCGCCGGGTATCCGCCTGCAGTCCCGTGCAGATACCGCTCAGTAACAGGATGAGAAAAAATGGCCGGACCCGCTGCCGCCTCATGCCTCCTCTCCTTCCACCGCGCGCACCTGCACTCTGGAGCCCCGGGCCTCGATCACCAGAACCGCGCTTCCTTTTTCAATGTAGCCGTTCCGGGCCACCACGTCGGTTTTTTTGCCGTCGATGATGGCAAAACCGCCCGGCCGCAGATCGGTGACCGCCTCTCCGCGCAGCCCGATGCGCGGATCGGGCGTGGCATCGGACTGAAGCACCGTCTGCAAAGAAAAGCGTTTGCCGACCCGGCTGTCCGGCATTTTGGAGAGCCAGAACATGAATCCGCCCAGGGTGAACAGAATCAGCAGCAGGGAAATGACGATTCCATTCACCCAGCCGAACGCGGCGATGGCATAGCCGCAGGCGATGAGCAGACAAATGCCTCCGACGCCTCCCATCACGCCGCCGGGCACCACCACTTCCGCCACAAAGAGGGCAAAAGCGAGCAGGGTCAACAGACCGAAAATCAAAGCGGGATTCATGCGGGGACCTCCGGAGCGGAGCGGACAATGAGCCGGTGATTGCGGACATCCAGGACCTGAATCTCCGACCGGGATTCGATAAATTCTCCTTCGGAAACCGCATCGTAGTCCTGACCGTCCACCCGCACGGTGCCGCCGGGACGGAGCGGGGTGAGTGCACTGCCGCTCTGACCCACCAGCTGCTCCAGGCGCAGGGCGCTCTGGTCCCGGCTCGCGGGCTGAATCGCATCCGCCAGCACCAGCCTGCGTCCGAAAGGATTTTTTTCACCCAGGCTGCGCAGCAGCAGGGCGGCCAGCAGCGTGGATCCGATTACGGCCAGACCCAGATTGGTGACCGCCGCGCTCAGATTTCCCACATTCACCAGCCCCGGCAATTCGCCCGGATTTCCGGGATAGCGCAGGGTCATGGCCTGGATCAGTCCCCAGCACAGCAGCAGGATGCCGCTGATTCCGGCAATCCCGAAACCGGGCAGCACAAAAATCTCCACCAGAATGAGCAGCAGGCCCAGGGCGAGAAACACCAGGTCCTCGGCTCCGGCCAGTCCGGCCACATTGTGCCCAAAAAGCACCACGGCAAACAGAATGGCCGCACCGCCGCCGGCCCATCCGATGCCGGGGGACTGAATTTCCAGATAAACCAGCAGCAGGGCCAGACTCATCAGCAGCGGAGCCAGTTTGGTGATCAGCAGAGCAAGGTCATCGGCCAGCGAGGGAATCAGTTCAATGCGTTGCGCCTCTCCCAGCCCGATGCGGTTCAGCATTTCATCCAGATCCTCCACAGTACCCTCTGAAAGCAGACGGCGTCCGTCGGGCAGAATGCGTTCGGCCTCCTGATTGGTGAGCGTGAGGATATTGCCTTTCGGCGAAATCACCGTCCCGTCCTCCAGCGTGAACTCCACATTGCGCCGCACCATGGCGCGGATCAGGTTTTCGTCCCGCCCCTTGGCCTGGGCGATGCTGCGGGCGATGGCATCCATGTAGGATTCAATTTTTTCCCGTTCGGCCTCTCCCAGTGCCTCGTAGCCGCCCTGACCCATGATCACCGGCATGGCATCGCCGATGGTGGAGCGCGGGGTCATGTAAATCTGATCTGTGGCCATGGCGATAATGGCTCCGGCGGAAATGGCCTCATTCTCGACCAGGGTGTAGGTGGGGATACCCACGTCGATAATCGGATTCACCATTTCCTTCATAATCTCTACCGAGCCGCCGGGAGTATCCATGAGCAAAACAATTGCGTCCGCCTCCGCCGCCACCGCTTTCTCCACCCCGCGGCGCAGCAGATAGAGCTGCGGATGAAAAATGGCCTGCCGCACCGGAATCAGATAGACGGTTTTGGCTGAGGAAAGCTCCGGAGCCGGCTCTGCGGGTAGTGGATCCTGCGCCGAGGCGATTCCGAACAGCAAAAAGAGGATGGGGAGAAGAGTTTTCATAAAAGTATCGCGCCCTTACTTGTACGCGCCTCCCGGCGGAAAGTCAAAGCGTACCGGGGGCTTTCGGAAATTCCGGGGCACATCTCTGAATTGGTTTTTCACAACCGCGGAAAGCGCAGACGGCACGCCTGCCCGAGCTGTCGCTCGCGACGGCCAGGGGACCCATACAGGATATTTATGGGTATTTTCTTTTGAGTCTCCTTTGAACCATCCCCTTTAAATTTTCTAACTTCGATGTCCGCGCTCTCCGCGTGGTCAGCGGTCGTACTCCCATTCTATCGTACAATTGTACCAAATTGTGGGATGGTGCCCGGAAATTCCGAGGCGTAAAAACATCCGGCTTCCGGGTAAGGTCTGCGCTGTCTGCATCGTTTGGTTTGCATTCGTGACAGTTTATGTTTCTATTTTTGATCTTATGAACCTTTCCACATCCAGAATTCTCGTCACCGGCGGAGGCGTCCGCATCGGAAAAGCCATTTCGCTGGCGCTGGCCCACCGCGGAGCGGAAGTTCTGATTCATTACCGTTCCAGCAGTGACGCGGCGGAGGAGACGGCCGAGCTGATCCGCACCCGGGGAGGAAAAGCGGACACGGTTTGCGGGGATCTGGGAACCGTGGATGGGCCGGAGCGGGTGATGGATCAGGCCCTGGCGGAGGGAGCTCTGGACGGGCTGATCAATTGTGCGGCGGTCTTTAACCGCACCCCGCTGGCCCGCAGTGATCATCAGACTTTCCTGGATGAGTTCGGACCCAATTTGCTGGGTCCCCTGGCCCTGATGCGGCGATTTGCTGCACAAGGCCGCAACGGATGCATTGTGAATCTGCTCGACCGGCGCATTGCCGCGCCCGACGACGGAGCGGTGCCCTATCATCTGTCCAAAATCGCGCTGGCCGAGGCCACCCGGCTGGCGGCCCTTGAATTTGCTCCCCGCATCCGGGTGAACGGGGTGGCGCCGGGAGCGATCCTGCCTCCGCCTGGTAAGGAGGATCAGGCGGACTACCTCGAAAAACATGGCGGCCGCGCTCCGCTGGACCACCGCTGTTCTCCCGAGGATATTGCCTCCACCACCCTTTTTCTGCTAACCGCCCCATCCATCACCGGACAGATTCTGTTTGTGGATGCGGGTCAACATCTATTAGGAAACGGCGTATGAGTGATCGTATTTATATTCGGGATTTGGCCCTGCGCACCATCATCGGGATTTTTCCCGAGGAGCGGGTGAAACGTCAGGATATTCTGGTCAATGTCATGATGGAGGTGAAGAGCCACGCTCCCGCCGCCGCTTCGGATGACATTGCGGATGCGACGGATTACAAAAATATCACCAAGCAGCTCATCGATCATGTGGAGGGCAGCGAGTACAATCTGATCGAGACGCTGGCCGAGCGCTGTGCGGAGATCTGCCTCCAGGCACCGGCGGTGCAGCAGGTAACGGTCACCATTGATAAGCCCGGGGCGCTTCGTTTCGCACGTTCTGTGGCGGTGGAAGTGGTCCGTTCCAAATAGCTTACGGAATACGGGGGC
>JBMTJR010000165.1:0-5615 GCA_049438565.1 Kiritimatiellia bacterium | reverse complement strand
CCAAAACCCCAAAACCCCATATTTCTGCCATATAAATAAAAAAAAATGGACAAATGAACATAAAATATGCATAAGCCGAATTTTTTATCATGTTCCGTATGATCGGGGAATTATTGACAAGAAGAACTTTAATGCTTCATTTACTATTTATTTTTCAGTTGAATTACAACTTGTCCATATTGTTGACAAAGTATGAAAATCTCATGAAAGATGATCCTTTATTTTGTGACAGATAAGAGCTAACTCTACTTGGATTGCCACCAGTTCCTGCATCCAAAAGGACACAAAATTGGTAATAATTGATATTTTCAGAACTTCCTCCAATTTTTCTCAAGAATTCCTGTTGATTCCTTTGCAATGCAAAGTTATAGAAAAAGAAACCTATTTTCCAATCATTTAACCCCGTGGAATCTCCTTTGCCAGTTCATCCGATTTACGACGCGCTCAACACTGTGCGGACGCTAAGACGTTCGCTACTTCAACGGGAACGGTTCAAAGGATGGTCCGGTCCCACCCGGATTCTTTCGGGCTCCCTGGCCCTGCTGGCCGCTTTGGTGCTGGAACTGTCCGGCTCCACCTCTCCCCTGATCCATCTGGGGGTCTGGGGCGGCGTGTTTCTGGCCGCGATGCTGCTGAACCTCGGTTCTTTGGTCTACTGGTTCCTGCATGACAAAATGATTGAACGCGATCTTACCCGGCTGAAACCGATTCTGGATGTAATTCCGCCCCTCGCAGTGGGAGCTCTGTTCACGCTGGTTCTCATCCTGCGCCGGGACTTTGACCTGCTGTTCGGCGTCTGGATGTGCATGTTCGGCCTCTGCAATCTCGCCTCCCGCTATGTGCTCCCCTCCTCCATCGCGGTGGTCGGGGTGTTTTATCTGATGGCCGGGGCACTGTGTCTGCTTCTTCCGGGCATGTCTTTTCTCCAGCCTCTGGCCATGGGTCTGGTCTTCTGTGCCGGGGAATGGGCCGGCGGAACGATTTTATATCTGGACGACCGCCGCTACGCCGCGTTTCTACGTCAATTATCCATCCCCGATGAGGACTGAATCATGGAGCTGCTGAATAAACCCCTCTGGAACGACCTGGAGAAATCCATTCACGAACCGGCCCGCCTGGCGCTGATCACCCGTCTCTGTGCCGAGCCCCAGGGTCTGGGATTTCAGGAATTGAAAAATGAGTGCGGGCTGACCGACGGAAACCTGAGCCGGCATCTCAAGGTGCTCGAAGAGGCGGAAATCATTCATTTGAACAAAGTCGGCAAAGGCCGCCGTTCCCACACCTGCGTCAAACTTACTCCCGCCGGGCGGGAGGCGTTTCTGCGTTATCTCCACTCTCTGGAAAAAGTCCTCCATGGCGCGCTCGATGCGCTGGACCTCTCCTCCGGGGAAATTCCCTCCGCCCTTCCGCTTGCCGCCTCCTGAACCTCCACCCTCTCCGAGTCTCCCCATGAAAGCAGGAATTGAAAGTATCAGCATGTACGTTCCGAGATACGGAATGGATTTACGTGTGCTTGCCGAAGCCCGGAAAGTGGACTACGCCAAGTATCAGCAGGGCATCGGCCAGGAGTTTATGTCCGTCCCTTCTCCGGATGAGGATATCGTCACCATGGGCGCGAACGCCGCCCTGAATGCGGTGCAGGATATCGATCCCTCCACCATCCGGACGGTTATTTTCGCCACGGAGTCGGGGATTGATCAGTCCAAAGCCGCCGCCATCTATGTGCACAAACTGCTGAACCTTCCGGAAAACTGCCGCACTGTGGAAATGAAGCAGGCCTGTTGCAGCAGTAGCTCCGCGCTGCATTTTGCCCTCGCGGCCGTGGCCCTGAAACCCAAAGAACGGGTGCTGATCATCGCCTCCGATATCGCCCGCTACGGACTCGGCTCCGCCGGAGAGCCCACGCAGGGGGCGGGGGCGGTGGCCATGGTGATCTCCGCCACGCCGCGAATCATGGAAATCCATCCGGAGGTGGGCTATTACACCGAGGATGTCATGGATTTCTGGCGGCCCAATTACCGGGATGAAGCCCTGGTGGACGGAAAATACTCCATCAAGGTCTACATGAATGCGCTGGAGCACTGCTGGAAAAACTTTCAGGAGGAAAGCGGCGTTTCGTTTGAGGAACTGGATTATTTCTGTTACCACCTCCCCTTCTCCCGCATGGGAAACAAGGCCCATCTGCATCTCTCCCGGCTCCTGAAAACCGGCGCCTCCATGCGCGAACTCCAGGCGCAGGTGGAGCCCAGCTTACGCTACAACCGGATTACCGGAAACGCCTACACCGCCTCCCTTTACCTCGGACTTCTCAGTCTGCTGGACGCTGTCGATCTGAATCTCACGCAAAAGAAAGTGGGCTTTTTCAGTTATGGCAGCGGATGCATGGGCGCATTTTTCACCGGAACTGTGCTGCCGGGGTATCAGGAATTTCTGCACAGCTCCGAACGCAGTGCCTGGTTGCGGGACCGTCAGCATCTCAGCTACGACCAGTATGTGGAATTTTACAATCACACATTGCCCCAGTCGGGCGAGACCTACCACACGCCCCGCCACCGCAGCGGAACCTTCCGTCTCGCCGGCGTCGAAAATCATCAGCGCATCTACGAAAAAGTGCCCGCGCAGGCCGGTGCGGCCAGCGACAACCGCAAAGCGCTCGCCGCCGCTCCCCTCACTTGAATCGAGATCCGCTCCTCAGGTGGTGAGGAAATAGTTAAATGTCTCGGCTTCCTCGGAATCAATGATTTCGTGGATTTCCTCCGAGCTTTCCGCCTCATACAGCCGGCTGCGGATATGATCGTCCCTCAGCATCCGGGTAATCGCCGCAATCACCTCCAGATGACGGCGTTTCTGACTCTCCGGCGTCGCGATCAGAATTACCAGCCGTGCCGGTTCCCCGTCGGGAGCCCCGAAATCCACCGGCGGTTCCAGCAGTCCCAGCACCCCGACAATTTTATCGCCCTCCGGAATAATCGCATGGGGCACCGCGATTCCGTGTCCAATCCCGGTGGGCATGCTTTCCTCCCGTTTGAGAATGGCCTGCATGACCTGATCCCGGGTGCTTTTCATCGCATGGGTATGGCAGAGAAATGAAACCAGTTGTTCGAGCGCATCCCGTTTGCCTTTCACTTTCACCCGCGGCAGAATATACTCCTCCTGCAGAAATTCGATCAGACGGGTCCGGTCTTTCTCGGTTTCCCCCACCCGTTTGAGCAGGAAACTGATGACCGGCGCACTGGTCAGTTCCGCCAGCACCACTGCGGTGAGCACTGCCGCCGTGAACTGACCCCGGATCGGCTCAAACACCTCATACTGTTCCAGCAGAATCACCAAAGACACCGCAATCGCCCCCTGCGCCGTCAGCATCCAGCCAATATTCCGGCTCACTTTCGGTGTGGTGGCGCTGAGCAGTCCACCAATCCATCCGCCGCCGACTTTTCCAACCAGCCGCATAAGAAAAAAGATCCCCGCCGCCACGCCAACCGATTTCAGATAGCCGAGCTGAAGATGCGAGCCCGCCAGCACATAAAACATGGTGAACACCGCGTGTTCCAGCACATTGAACAGACTCAACAGATCCTCTTTGAACGACGAGCGGTTCGCCAGCACCAGTCCCAGCATAATGTTCGCCAGAATCGGTGAGGGGGAAATCAGCTGACGGGTGGAATGCAGCGTAATCCATTCACAGAGACCGTTGCAGAAAAAGATGGTGACCAGAAAGGCGGTAAAAAGCTCCGCCTGCACCAGAACCGGGTCAATCTTCCGCTCCCCCTTGCGTCCCAGATGATACCGGCAATACCGCACCAGACCGATTCCGGAGATACCTCCGATGGCCAGCGCAATGGCGATTCCCGCCCCGGCGTACGCGAAAACCAGCGTCTCCATCCGGTGTTCGGCCAGCAGATTGAGATCAAAGGCCCGGATCACTTCAAACAGCACCAGGGTCATCAGATTCGAAACCGCGAGCACCGCAATGGTGGTTTTTACCAGCAGACCTTTGGCTTTCTGTTCACGCACCAGATGAATCGTGCTCACCGGGGAGGTGGAAGTGGCAATCGAGGCCATAAGCAGATGGGCCGGCAGTTGCATTTCCAGCGGCAAGCCCAGCGGATTCAGAAAATGCATGGCCCAGAACACCGCAAAAAAGGTGGCGATCAACTGGGTGGCTGAAATCAGGAGAATCCGCTTTTTGGCGTTCCGCAGCCGTTTAAATTCCAGATGACCGCCAATCGTCACCGCCACCAGACTCAGCGCAAACATTGAAAAAGGCTCGAAGGTTTCCGAACTGTGATGCAACACCTCCGAGGCGTAGGTCTGACCCAGAATCACCCCTGCCATCACCTGCCCGAACAGCGCGGGAAGACGGAGTTTGACCGCAATCCAGCCTCCCACGGATCCGACCAGGATCAGCAGCGCAATCAGTAAAGGACCGGGAATATCCATAACCCCCTTTTAAGCCATGTCCGCAGGGGAAAGGCAATCATGGAGATGGATCCTTTTCGGAATTTCCGCCGTAGGACTCCGGGGGTTCCGCTGCTTTTTTCAATTCCGGGGCCGCCGGATAGCCGGGCCGGGCCTCCCCGATACAGGCATCCACCCGGAAGCCCTCCGCGTCCAGATATTCATAGCGCGGATCCAGAGGGTGGCGCAGGGGCGGTCCCTGCTGTTCCCCACAGCGCAGTTCTCCGGCGGAAATTTCCAGCCACCAACGGTTCACCCCAAACATTTCCGCATCAGATATGCAGTCCACACACCAGCTCTGACGCGCCGCCGCCTGATCGATTACCCGCACATTCCATCCCTGCAGCACCCGGGCCGGCCCCCCGTCCCGTAATTTCCATTCCTCCGGGGTAGCCGGCATGGAAAATTCGGAAAACGGAAACACCCGCCATTTCGAATATCCGGCCGAAAACAAAACTCCATAGCAGGGGCTCATCTCCCTCTCCCGGGCCGGCCAGAGCCGGATCTGTCCCTCGGCCGGGGCGGGCTCCTGGGAAAAATCCGGACAGGAGGCCTCCAGCTTTCCGGAAAGTCCGGTCTGCAGGACCCGGTCCAGTGCATATTCCTCCAGCCATCGCTGTAATTTCAATTGTTCAGGGGTTTTCATCATCAGGGGCCTCCACCCTCCCGAAAGCGGCGGAAACCTCTTTTTCCGCGGAAGAATGCAAAAAAAGTTTTTTTCCCATTTCGTCCATCAGATCCAGCACCATCGCCGCCCCTTCCTGTGGAGGCAGTCCGGGAAAGAACTTTTTGATTTCCTCTGCCCAGTTCTCCAGCAATGTGCGGTGATATTTGTGCAGGGCGGTTTTCCCCAAACCGAATTCCGCACGGACGCCGGGAGCGGAAAACACCGTTCCGCGTGCGCGCAGGATCAACACCGCCCGCTCCGCCGGCTCCAGACTTTTTTCCGCCCGCCGGAGCATTTGTTCCATCCACGCGCACTGATCCGCCGACCGCGGCTCCGCCGCCTCCGCGGGCAGGAGCTCCTCCAGCGTGACCGGTGTGGATCCCAGCCCCACCCGCTGCTGAAGGGAAACCGCTGCGGTCGCGGGATGACAGTCCCGCACCCACTCCCGCACCACATTCCGGATCAGCAGCATCACCCCGCTCTGCACCGT
>JBMTJR010000164.1:0-5629 GCA_049438565.1 Kiritimatiellia bacterium | reverse complement strand
GTTTAAAATTTTGCTTTGTGATATTCGGTTTCCCGAGGATTTGCAGGCGGTGTTTGAAAAGGTACGTCCGGATGTGGTCTTTCACGCCGCAGCCTACAAGCATGTACCCATGATGGAACTGCATCCCATGGAAGCCGCGCGTACGAATATTCTGGGCACCCGCAACGTGGTCGAGTGCGCAAAAAAATCCGGGGTGAAGCGTCTGCTGCATGTATCCACCGACAAAGCGGTCGAGGCGGAGGGTGTGATGGGGGCCAGCAAAGCCTGGGGGGAACGCATTGTCCGGGCCGCGGGTTACAGCTGTGTGCGCTTTGGCAATGTTTTGGGAAGTTCGGGGTCGGTGATTCCGCTGTTTGAGAAGCAGTGGACCCGTCAGGGTGTGCTGCAGGTCACCCACCCCGAGGCCACCCGTTATTTTATGACCATCGAGGAGGCGGTTCAGTTGATGCTGCATGCGGAGGCGCTGCAGGGCAGCGGAAATGTGTATATCCTGGATATGGGGGAGCCGGTGAAAATCATGGATCTGGCCAAGCAGATGGTGGAGCTGCGGACCCGGAATGCGATCGACTGCTCTCCGGAAAATGATCCTGCAACCTCACCGATCCGCATTGTCGGCCTGCGTCCCGGGGAGCGGATTCACGAACGTCTGCACACCCCGGAGGAGCAGTTAGAGCCCACCTCGGTTCCTAAAGTGAACAGACTTTCCGGCAGGGTGGATCTCTCCGGTTTTGCGGAGCGGCTGGATGCGCTGGAGCAGGCGGTTGCGCATCGGGATCCGGAGAAAATCCGCGATCAGCTTCTGCGCGGGGAATAAGAAGCCTGATGCGGCGGAGCTGGTTTTGTGGAGTTCAACATTGGGACACTCGAGTAAAAAATCGTGATCGTGGCCGTAATCGAAGTCTTTGAAAAAAAGCGAAATTTTGAGTCAGGCCCAGGCTCAGCTGTTTCGATTACGATTACGATTACGATCAGGATTACGATTTCAGCCCCCAATTCAATCTCCACCTCAATGTTTACAGGGGGTTCAAGCGGGTATCAGAGTTCCAGCAGTCCTCTTACGTCCTCCCAGCTCAGGGAATCCATCACGGCTTCATCTCCTTCCAGGGCCGCTTCGATGATTTCCCGCTTCTGATCCTGCATCCGCGCCACCCTCGCCTCTACGCTATCCCGGGTGATGAGTTTGAGTGAATAGACGGTTTTGTCCTGACCAATCCGGTGCGCCCGGTCCGTGGCCTGGTCCTCCACGGCCGGATTCCACCAGGGATCCATGTGGATCACTACATCTGCACCGGTCAGGTTCAGGCCCGCCCCTCCGGCTTTGAGACTGATCAGGAACACGGGAATACCGGCAGTTTCATTAAATTCATGCACCAGGGCCTGCCGGTTCCGGGTGGATCCGTCCAGATAACTGAAGCGGATGCCGCGCTCCTCCAGTACCTGTTTGAGAATGGCCAGCATGGAAGTGAACTGACTGAACACCAGCACCCGGTGTCCGCCATCGATCACTTCATCCAGCAGCTCCATAAAGCTGGCCAGTTTGCCGCTGCGTGCAAGGTCCGCCGGTCCGCCGGCGATGAGAGAGGGATGTCCGCAGATCTGTCGCAGTTTCATCAGTCCCTGCAGCACCGCCAGTTTGGAGCGACCGCTCTCCGCCTCTGCTTTGACTGCTTCGCGGACTTCGTCGTAAAGGCGTTTCTGCTCCGGTACCAAATCACAGTACACCCGGCGCTCCAGGCGGGGCGGAAGATCTTTGGCCACATCCTGTTTCAGTCGCCGGAGCAGGAAGGGCTTGAGTTTTTTCCGCAGCACGTGCAGGGCGGTGGCCGCGCCGGGTCCTCCGGATCCGATCAGGCTGCCAAAGCGTTTTTTGAAGTCGTTTTCGCTGCCCAGATACCCCGGCATGAGAAAATCCATCAGCGACCATAAATCCCGCACCTGATTCTCCATGGGGGTTCCGGTGAGCACCAGACGGTTGGCGGCCTGCAGTTTTTTCGCGGCCAGGGCATTCTGGGTTTCGGGGTTTTTGATATGCTGGGCCTCATCGAGAATCAGGGCCGACCAGAAAATCGGTGTGGCCTGCTTTAAGTCCCGCCGCAGCATCCCGTAGGAGAGAATCACCAAATCCTGATCCGGGACCCGGGCCCAGCTTTCCTCCCGGTCCCCGCCCATGAGCGGGAGTACCCGGAAGCCCGGCAGAAATTTCCGCGCCTCTTCCGCCCAGTTCTCCACCAAAGAGGAGGGGCAGACCACCAGTGCGGGCCGGGATTCCGCCTCGGGATGGATGCGGGGAAGCGAAAGCCAGGCCAGGGTCTGCAGGGTTTTTCCCAGCCCCATGTCATCTCCCAGAATTCCTCCGTATCCGCCCCGCTCCAAAAGACGCAGCCAGCGGACTCCCTGATCCTGATAGGGACGGAGAATTTTCTGCAGTGCCGCCGGCAGCTCCACCGGCTCCAACTGAAGTTCCTGATTCTGCGCCTCGGCTTCTTTCATCCAGGAAGAATCCCGGGTAACCGGAATACCGGTATCGTCGTTCAGCAATGCATGAAGGTAGCCGCAGCTGCGTTTCGGAATGCGCAGGGAGCCGTCCGCGCCGGGTTCTGCTTCGCGGACGGCATCGATAAGGGCCTCGGTCTGTTTCCGGGGCAACAGCACAAAACGGTCGCCCACCTTGAGATAATCCTCCCCCCGCTCCATCGCTTTTCGCAGCGCCCCCTCGGTGAGACTTTCTCCCAAATGATCCCGCAGCGTAAGATCCATGCGGAACCAGTCAGGGGTGTCTGTCTGCTGAAAATCAATCCGCGCCAACAGCATTCCCGCTTTTCCGGCAACTTCTTCCAGCTGACCGCTCAGATCGACTTTCCATCCCCGGGTTTCGAGTTCATAGCGCACGCTGGCCAGCAGGTTCAGAATGGCGGTTTGACCCTCGACCGTGCCCAGACGGTCGCCCGCGCTGGCTTCAAACCCGAATTTGCGCAGTTGCTGCAGTGCCTCTTCTTCGGCGGCCGGATTCCGTCCTCCGTAGCTCAGGGGATCGTCCGGATCCGGGAGGCTGCAGGTCCGGTCCGGATCCGGACCCAGCGCCAGTACCTCCACCTCTCCATAAACGGCGTGCAGGACGCCGCTGACAAACTGCAGACCGCCTTTCAGGCGCAGGTGAAAAGGAGGACAGAGCGTTTTTTCGCTGAACGCATCCGCCGGCACCCGGTTTTCGATGAGCATATGCCCTTCCATTTCCGGAAGGCGTTCCTTGAGAAAACTCATAACCTGAGCGCGGGGAATCCGCACTGCGCCACTGCAAAGGCCCTGTAATTCCGGAGGCGGCACCGCCTCCAGGGGCCAGGCGTGGTCTCCGGAAATGATCCAGCCCGCTTTCGGTGCCAGCGCCAGCAGCGGACGGCTTCCCGGCGGGGCGCTGCGGGGAAGATCGGCTTGGAAGTTTACCAGCAGTTCTCCTGTTTTCCGGTCCAAATCCACCACCAGCATCGGGAGAATGGCGTCAGACTGCAAATTCAGTGGGGCCGGCCATTCCATAATTTTGACGCTCCCCGGAGCCAGAAACTGGAAAATCTGACACAGATCGGGTCCAGTTACCGGAAAAACGGGAGGAAGTTCCTGTCCCGCCAGCTCCTCCAGCAAAATGAGCAATTTCTGATCGTCGGCCGATAAATGCAGCACCTGGGTGGGGTGCAACTGATCTGGACGGCGAATCCGTCCCTCGATTTCAAAGGCTGGAACGATATGAATCTGATTTTTCATCAGTTCCTCCTTCCAGTTCCGCCGGAGGGTGATCGACAGGTCCGCCCGGATCCCGCTGTTGCCAATGCGCCGGAAGTGCCGACGGCGTTCCGGCGCAATCTCCATCCGCTGATTCACCCGCTCCTCCCGTTCGGCCAGAGGATCGGCATTCTCCGCCCGCCAGGCCAGCATCACTGCGATCACGTGTCCGCAGATCATGCCCTCCTGACGGTTGATGCGGCAGGGGCATTCGTTTGCAGGGCGGCCCTTGGCGTCCACTTTAAAGCGGGTAATCTGGGCGCGGTCCCGAATGGAGATCCTTCCTTCAAAGGCGCCGTCTTTTTCGGTGAAATGTTCGACTTTTCCCGCTTCAAACCAGGTTTTCCCCTCCTCAAAATAGGTGGGGGTGGTCCATTTTTTCAGTGCATCCAGAGTAATCTGCATGGCGGGCGGTTACACTGGATCGGGAGAAATTGCCAAGAAGATTCTGTAAAAATGGCCGTGCCGGAAATTCAGACTGGCAGAAAAATCAGCCCGGTAAACCCGTACCTGTTGCCTCGGCGGGCTTGAATTCGGGATCGCTTTCGGCGGTGCGGAATACCGGAACCTCGAATTCGGTATGGAAGTCGACCCCGCGGGTTTTGGCGGAGGCCCGCAGCCGCCAGAGTACCTGATTGCGGGAATCTGATTCATCCACCGGGAGGCAGCTGAAAGGAATTCCGAACAGCACCGGCAGCAGGGTTTCGCCCCGGGGAGTGCTGCGCAGGTGGCGGAGGTGCCGGGAATCGGACCAGAGTTCGGATTCGCGGGTGGAGCGCTGTTTGCCGCTGCCGGTGGTGATGCGGCGGACACAGCAGAGTTCCAGATCGACCCCCTGATCCGCCTCGAGCAGTCGCGGAATCCGGATGGCGCCCTGCAGGGTGCCGCCAATCACCCCCGGGACCCGTTGCAGAATCAGCACCGTGTTTCCATACTTGAACCAGCGCAGCCATTGGTAGACCGCCGCCACAATCAGTCCCGCCCCCACCAGCGGAAACAGCAGCGCGAAGCCCATGGCTTTGTTCCCTTTCTCAAAAAACTCCTCCCGGAATGCAAACAGAACCGGGCTTGAGACAAGATTCCAGAACAGCGCGAAACTGCTGAGCACCCAGGCACCGGTTTTGCTTCGGGACGAAATTTCGCCTGCGGCCCACTCCGGCTTCCAGCGCCAGGGTTCCTCCGGAGCCTCCTGCTCCCGGGCCGCCTGCGATTTCAGTTTGCGCCGACCGATCACCGCGCCCGTCAGCATGCCGAGTCCTGCTCCGCCGAAGACCAGCACAAACAAAGCGTAAAAAGCCAGCATTTCGATCCGCAGTTCGGGGTACAGAATCGATTCGGCCGGGTTTTCCGGATTGACGTGCAGGGACACGGTCCGGCCATTCCGTTGGGCGTGGATCAGGGTATTCGCTTTGCGTTCCTGAAAAGAGCCGACATTGTCCGCCCCCATCCCCAGGGAGACCTTGTTCCCTTCATACGTCCGTCCCTCCCAACGGTATTCATAACGGGCAACCGCCTGCTCGCTCTGCCCATCCGAGGAGCGGTGGATCTTCAATTCCGCCTCCAGAATGGTCGCGGGAACCGTTGGCCATTCCGACATCACGGCGGACTGGTTTAAGGTGCGGACCATCAAGACCAGCATGAAGAGTCCCACTCCGGTAAAGGGCAGGGAGAACAGGACGAGGCAGCCGCTGCCGCCGGGAGAGGATTTTCGAGGCATAAGATTCTCAGATTGGTTTCATTCCCCTAAACACAGCCCCGCAAAAAGGTCAATCCCGGGCTGAAATCCCGGCAGAATTGTGTGAGACCATGCTGGACGCGGGCCATCCCTGGCCCGGTTTTTCCGCCGCAGGGATGC
>JBMTJR010000163.1:0-5637 GCA_049438565.1 Kiritimatiellia bacterium | reverse complement strand
TCACCGATATCACCACGCAGGCCAGTTATCTGCTCACATCCGGCAATCCGCGGATCATCGCCGCGATCGACTATCCCTCGCTGGACAAGAACCTCTATGATCTGCCCGGCATCGTCAGCCGTAAAAAACAGCTGCTGCCCCAGATGATGTGGGTGCTCAACCGCGTGCATCACTGAGCCCCGCCGGGTAAAATCAGATCCGCCGAACTTTTTCCCTTGATCCTTTCGCGGTAAGAGCTATACATATGTTGTATGCAGACACCCGCCCTTTCTCTTCATCTGATTTCCGACCCCGCAGCGGTACCGTCCCTGCGGAAAATGGAGACCCTGCTTCCAGCCGGGTTCCCCTCCCCGGCCGAGGATTATCTGGAGGACCGCATCGATCTCAACCGCGAACTGGTCCGCAATCCCGCCTCCACCTTTCTGGCCCGGGTCCGGGGGGACTCCATGCGCGATGCGGGTCTTCATGACGGCGATCTGATCCTCATCGACCGTTCCCGCAGCCCCCTTTCCGGAACCATGGTTCTGGCCTGGGTGGACGGCGGATTCACCGTGAAACACCTCTGTCTAGAAAACGGCCGCGCCATTCTCCGGGCCGCCAATCCGGCTTATCCGGATCTGGAACTCTGCGAAGAGGAGGACAGCCGGATCTGGGGCGTGGTCACCCATGTGATTCATCAGCAAAACCCCCGCCGCTGAACCGCCTTGTCCCATGATGGCTTTGGTCGATGTCAACAGTTTCTATGCCAGCTGTGAGCAGGTATTCCGTCCGGATCTCTGGGGGAAACCTGTGGTGGTGCTCAGCAACAATGACGGATGCATCATCGCGGCCAACCGCGAGGCCAAAAATCTGGGCATCCCGATGTGGAAACCGGCTTTTGAAGTCCTGCCCCGGCTCCGGCAGCATCAGGTCAGCATTTTCTCTTCCAATTACCCTCTTTACGGGGACATGAGCCGCCGGGTGATGGAAACCCTGTCCACCCTCACGCCGGCCCTGGAAATCTACAGTATCGACGAGGCGTTCCTGAGTGTGCCCGGAACCGAGCCGGATCTCGAGGCCTATGCCCAGCGGCTGCGGCGGCGGGTGCATCAGTGGACCGGCCTTCCGGTGGGCGTGGGAATCGCTCCCACCAAAACCCTGACCAAAGTGGCCAGCCGCATGGCGAAACGCGAACGGGAACGCAACCGGAATATTTTCGTGATCGCAGACGAGGCCACCCGGACCGCCTGTTTGAAGGATTTTCCGGTGGAGGACATCTGGGGCATCGGAAAACGGATTTCCAAACGGCTGCATGAACGCGGGATTCATACCGCATGGGATTTCACCGGTCTGCCGGATGTATGGGTGCGGCGCGAACTCACGGTGACCGGGCTGCGTCTGAAACGGGAACTGGAGGGAACCCCCCAGCTCGATCTGGAGATCGATCCGCCCGCGAAACAGATGATCGGCACGGCCAAAAGTTTTGGAAAGAATCTGGAAACCGAATCACTGATCCGGGAGGCGCTGGCCTGGTATGTGGCCGAAGTGGCGGTCAAACTGCGCAAGCAGCACCGAATCGCCGGGCGCATGACCGTCTATCTGGAAACCAACCGTTTCCGGGAGCAGGACGAACAGTATGTGAATCAGATTCAGTTGAAACTTCCGGTTCCCACCGACGACACTCCCGCGCTCTGTCACTGTGCCCGGCTGGGTTTTGACAAAATTTTCCGGCCCGGATACCGTTATAAAAAAGTCGGCGTGTGGCTCTCGGATCTGGTGCTCCCCGGCGCAGTGCAGCAGAACCTGTTTGAACCCGATCCCCAGCCGCGCCGGCCTGAGCTGATGCAGGTCATGGACCGGGTGAACCGGAAATACGGCAAAGCCAAACTGCGCACCGCCTCCGCCGGTTTCCGCCGCAACGAGTGGAAACTCCGCCAGCAGCAGCTCAGTCCCCGTTACACCACCTGTATCGACGAAATCATGCAGATCCCATAAGAAAAAAGGCGGACCCTTCTTCGGTCCGCCTTTTCCGGTCTGTCCTGAAACAGAAACGCTTACTGCATCAGCTGAAACTGAACCCGGCGGTTCAGAGACCAGGCCGATTCATCAAATCCGACGACTGCGGGTGATTCTTCGCCCATACTCAGGGTTTGAATCCGGTCGGAAGTCACTCCCATGGACTGCAACAGTTCCCGGACCGCCAGCGCCCGCCGCTCCCCGAGGGCCAGATTGTATTCGCGGCTGCCGCGTTCATCCGTGTGTCCCTGCAGAATCACCGCCTGGGCCGGACTGGAAAGCAGCGCATCCGCCACAGAACGGATTTTCATCACCTCTCCGGGCGAAACGGTATAACTGTCAAAGGCAAAATAAACCGGCGCATAGGCGGAGGAATCCACTGGAGACATGTTCTCAATCGCCCCGCGGGATTCCGGCAGCATGTTTTCATCCCATTCCCCGAACTGCCCGACCGAATTCAGATCGTCATTGTAGAGATCGTCCGAAATAGAGGACTGATCCCCCTTGTTTCCGCGGCAGGCGGAAAGCAGAAGCAGCAGACTGAGCAGGGAAAGACGGGCGAGGAGACGAATGATTGAGTTCATGAGAGGATTTCGGTTATGAGAACGAATGAGATGACTTCAGGGTTCAGGTCAGGGTTGCCAGTTTGGCATATACCAGTTTCCCTGTCCCTGCAACAAAGATTTGGCTCCTTTGCCCTGCATGTCAAGAATGTATAACGAAGATTGACCCCGAATCGTACGCGAGGCCACCAGATGGTAGCCATCCGCCGCCCAGCAGGGATCCTCGTAATCCGCATCCGGCGGACTGACAAAACGGGAATCCCCGCTGTTGGGATCGATCACCGCAATTTGAAAGAGGCCTCCGCGGCGGGTGGTGTAGGCAATCAGCCCGTTTTTGCCCCAGTTTGGAGAGAGGTTCTGACCGCCCCCCCGGGTGAGACGCCGGGGCGCTCCCCCGGAGGCGCTGATGATGTAAAGATTGGGAATGCCCTGGTGTCCGGAAACAAACACAATCTGACGTCCGTCCGGGGACCAGCTGGGAGAGGACTTGGCGGTCATGGGAGTATTGGTCAGCCGGATCAGCTCTCCGCTGCGCAGTTGCTTCACATACAGCTCCGGTTTACCATCCTTGGAGAGAATCAGCGCAATTTTACTGCCGTCCGGGGAAATGGCCCCGCCACTGTTCATCCCGGAGGCACTGGAAAGTTTGCGCCGTCCGGGAGGATTCAGACGATGCTGGTACATATCGGGGAATCCTCCCCGGAAACTGGTGTAGGTGATGGAATCCCCATCCGGCGTCCATTTCGGTGCCAGCACTGCGGCCCGGTCACGGGTCAGTTGCACCAGCCCGCCTCCATCCGGATAAACCGAATACAAATCCTTGGCGGGATCTCCGGACCGTTGTCCCACAAACACCAGACGTTTGCCGGCAAATCCGGGACGGTTGGTGATTTCCTGAGTGATTTCATCGCTGACCAGCCGGGCCAGCCCCTCCGCCTGAGCGCTCTCCACGCTGTAGCGCTTACCGAACCGCTGCTGGTTGCCGGCCCGGTCCACCACCTGCACCGTCACAGCCATTTTCCCTCCCTGCATGACCGCGCTCCCCTGCACCCGAAAGTCGGCGGCACTGGGCGGTGCCTCCCGGAACAGTGAATTCAAAAATAAATTTTTGCGCAGACCGCTGAAAAAATCTCCCGGAGCGCCCGGCCCGGCGGAGAAACTTGAAAAATCAAAGGAACTCTCCGAGGAACCGGGTTTACTGATCACAATCCGGTCCTGAGCCGCACCCGGCAGGATCCACAGCCATGCGAGAGAGAAGAAAAGACACAATTTCATAAATTTACTGGGAAAGGTTGAATTCGATTTCGAAGGTGTGATCGGCTCCACGATAACTTTCCGGCAGCTCTTTTGCAAACGTTACCGCCGATAAAGCCCGCTGGACCGAGGCATCAAACTCCGCATTCCCGGAGGAGCGCAGAATACGGCTGCTGCCGATCGTTCCATTTTTCAGGACCCGTACCGAGGCGATCGCCCGGATATCGGTCTGGGAACTGAGCTGCATCGGCTGTTCCCAGGCACTGTAAAGACGACGCTGCAGTTCGCCGGCCACTGCGCCAAAATTCACGCCGTCACCCGGATTCCCCTGCCCGGGAAAGGTTCCTCCGCCTCCGTTGGCGGGCAGTCCCCGGGAAATCATATCCCGAATCTGCTGCGGACTCAGGGTCGGCGCTGCCACCGGCGGCGGTGAGGGGTTCTGCTGATTTTCAATCCGTACGCGGATCTGTTCCGGCGTAAGCAGGGAGGAGGTCGGACGCGGCGTGGGCGTGGGCCGGGGTGTCGGGGTGGGAACCGGGGTGGCTTCGGGCTGGGGAGTCGGCGAAGGTTCCGGCCGCGGGGTCGGGGTCATGGTGGGAACGGGGATGGGAGTGGCTTCGCTGATGAGGTCCTCGGCCGGTTCATCTTTTTCCGGGGTCTCCTGCGGATCCTCCTGAGATGGCGGCAGCGGAAGGGATGCGAGATCCACGGTAATGATCTGTTCTTTCTCCGGAAACCATTCGCAGCTTTTCAGCCAGGGAACCAGTAGAATCAGCCCCAGAACCAAACCGTGAAAAAACAGCACCCGGAAGAAGACCTGCAAACGGCTCATGCGCCTCCCGAACTCTCTCCGGTCTGGGTGACCAAACTGATTTTCTGAATGCCGTTTTCTTTCAGCACCTGCATGACTTCAATGAGACGTCCATACGCCAGTCCTTCATCCCCCCGCAGCAGAATCACCGCGTCCGGGCGGCTGGCCTTCAGATATTTCAACTCGGAGACAAACTGTTCCCGGTTGACCGCCCGTTTGTCAAAAAACCAGCTTCCCTGCGCATTGACCGTTACGGTGACGGTATCCTGATCCTCAATCGGTGTGCCGGCCGCCTTGGGTAATGAAACCGGAAGACCCGATTCCAGCAGGGGAAAGGTAATAATAAACGTAATCAGCAGAATAAAGGTCAGATCCATCAGCGGGGTTAAATTGATTTCCCCGATCATCTGATTTTGGAGCAGATCGGTTTTACGCCCCATTTCCATCCTCCCGGACATAGGCGTGATGAAATTCCCCCACCAGCTCCTGCACGAAATTATCCATCCCGACAGAGTGATTGCGCAAATGGACGCTCAGCAGATTGTATCCGACCACCGTGGGAATGGCGACCAGGAGACCCACCACCGTAGTGAGCAGGGCGGCGGAGATTCCGGGGGCCACAGTGCTCAGCGTGGGGGCGCCGGTGACGGCCATGCCGTCAAAAGCCTGCATCACTCCCCACACGGTTCCCAGCAGACCCAGAAAAGGGGCAATGGTCGTGGTGGTGGCCAGAATCGGCATATCCTTCTCCATGAGAAGAATCTGGTCCGCCAATTCCCGTTCCGCAGATTCGCGGATGATCTGAAGCTGAGAAGGAGAAAGCAGATGCCGGGTTTGAGAATCCCTCAGCAAATCCCCGATATCCAGATCATGAATCCCCAGGGTGCGGGTCGCACTTTGACAGCTGCGCAGATAGAGTTTGTAGGCCGGACTGTCCGGAAAACGCTTCTCACGGAGAAACAGGGCCAAAGGATGTGATTCTTTCCGGAAGGCCTCTAAAACGCAGGCGTTCTG
>JBMTJR010000162.1:0-5660 GCA_049438565.1 Kiritimatiellia bacterium | reverse complement strand
TCCTCCGTGTCAGTCGCCGAAAAGTTTCATCTGATCCGGGTCTTCTTTTTTGCGTCGGGGGCGGGGCTGGAGGAGCTGGGGCTGACCTCTTCCGTGCTGCCCCGCCTCGAGTCCGAACAGGATTTCCCGGGCCCGGGCGACCACCGGCTCCGGCAGTCCGGCCAGACGTCCCACCTGAATGCCGTAACTGCGGTCGGCGGCGCCCTCGACAATTTTGCGCAGGAACACAATCTGTTCTCCCCGCTCCCGCACGGCCACGGAATAATTTTTGACCCCGCTCAGGCTGTCGGCCAGCTGGGTGAGTTCATGATAGTGGGTGGCAAACAGCGTTTTGGCTTTGCTCTCCGGCCGGTTGTGCAGATGTTCGGCCACGGCCCAGGCGATGCTGATGCCGTCGTAGGTGGAGGTTCCCCGTCCAATTTCATCCAGAATCACCAGACTTTTCGGGGTGGCATTGTTCAGAATGTTGGCGGTCTCCTGCATTTCCACCATGAACGTACTGCGTCCGCGGGCCAGATCATCGCTGGCCCCCACCCGGGTGAATACCCGGTCCACCACGCTGAGCCGGGCCTCGGATGCCGGCACATAACTCCCCATCTGCGCCAGAATCGAAATCAGGGCCACCTGCCGGATGTAGGTTGATTTCCCGGCCATGTTGGGACCGGTGAGAATGTGCAGCTGATCCGTATCGTTGTTCAGATAACAGTCATTGGGCACAAAACGTTCCCCGTCCTCCAGGGTTTCGATCACCGGATGACGTCCGTCCCGGATCTCGATCACCCCGTCCTCCGTCATCACCGGCCGACAGTACGAAAGCCGCAGCGCCCGCTCCGCGAAGGCGCAGAGCACATCGATTTCGGCCAGGGCGGCCGCACTCTGCTGAATCTCCAGCGTGAACCTGAGAATTTCCTCCCGCAGGGCCGCGAACAGTTCCTGCTCCAGCGCGACCGACCGCTCCTGCGCACCCAGAATTTTGTTCTCCACCTCTTTCAGTGCCGGAGTGACAAAGCGTTCCGCGTTTACCAGCGTCTGTTTGCGCTGATAATCCTCCGGCACCAGATTCAGATTTGCTTTGCTGATCTCGATGTAATATCCGAACACTTTGTTGTGGCGGATTTTCAGACTCTTGATTCCGCTGCGCTCCTGCTCCTGCACCTGAAAATTGGCCAGCCACTTGCGTCCTTCGGTGGAGGCGGCCCGCAGTTCATCCAGTTCCGCATGCACGCCGCCGCGGATCACGCCGCCGTCTTTGAGCGAAGCAGGAGGCTCCTCCACCAGCGCAGCCTCAATCCGCTCCGTGAGCGCAGGCAGCGTCTGCAGTTCTCCTCCCAGATGGTGCAGGCGCGGAGAGGGGGAATCCGCCAGAAGTTCTTTCAGCGCGGGCAGGGCGCGGAGCGACTGGGCCAGCGCCTGCACTTCGCGCGGATTTCCGCTGCTGCTGTGCAGACGGGCCAGCAGCCGTTCCAAATCCTTCACTCCGCCCAGCGCCTCCCGGATGCCCCGGTAATCCGCCTGACGCGTAAGCAGACTTTCCACCGCCTCATGCCGCTCCTCAATTGCGGATTTTTTACTCAGCGGACGCGCAATCCACTGGCGCAGCAGCCGGGCTCCCATTGCGGTACAGGTCGCATCCATCACCTTCAGCAGAGTGGGGCCCCGGTGACCCGGCCGCGGATCCCGGGACTCCAGCAATTCCAGATTCGAGACCGTCGCTTCGTCCAGCACCAGATAGTCGGCCGGATTCCGCACCTGCAGCGCGCGGATATGGTCGATTTTATTGTGCAGATTGTGGTGCACATAATGCAGCACTGCCGCCGCCGCCCCCAGGGCCGGACCCAGATTCTGACAGCCGAAGCCCTCCAGCGACTGCACCGAAAAATGCCGGACAAGCAGGTCCTCCGCCGCATCCCCCTCAAACACCCAGTCGTCATAGGGGGTCACCACCCGCGCGACCAGCTTCAGATCCGCCGGCCACTGATCCTTTTCCTCCTCCGCGACCAAAATTTCCGCCGGTCCGGCCGACAGCAGACTGTCCAGCAGCGCCCCCAGATCCGGAGAGCGCTCCACCCGGAAATCCCCGGTGGAAATATCCAGCAGTGCCAGACCGAACTGACCCTTTTCCTGATGCAGTCCGGCCAGATAGTTCGGCCGCGCCGAGTCCAGCACGTTGTCCTCCAGCACGGTACCGGGAGTGATAATGCGCGCCACCTCCCGGCGCACAATCCCTTTGCTCTGTGCGGGATCCTCCACCTGATCGCAGATCGCCACCTTTTTTCCCGCTTTGATCAGCTTGGCCAGATAACTGTCCGCCGAGTGGTAAGGAACCCCGCACATGGGTACTTTCTGGCGTTTGGTCAGGGTGATTTCCAGAATTTTGGAAGCGGTCACCGCATCGTCAAAAAACATTTCATAAAAATCACCCAGACGGAAAAACAGAATGACATCCTCCGGCAAACTGTTCCGGATTTTCCGGAACTGCTTCATCATGGGGGTTGCTTCATTGACCATAACTTCCTTTTAACCAGAAGCCCCAAAGGGGCAAGGAACAACTTTGCCGGATCGAAGGATCAGTGTTTCCGGCCGAGCATCCAGTGGGTGAGCTGGATCAGCGCGCCGCAGGGACGGTTCAGCGCTTCCAGATCCGCCAGTGCGGCTTCGGTGTAGGCCCGGGCTTTTTCGCGGCTGCCCTCCAGTCCCCAGAGACTTACGGAGGTCATTTTCTGATTTTGCGAATCGCTACCCGCCGGTTTGCCCAGGGATTCCGTGCTTTCGGTGCAGTCCAGAATGTCATCGAGAATCTGAAAAGCCAGCCCCAGATTCAATCCGTATCGTCCGGCCGCATCCACCTTGGAGGCGCAGGCCCCGCCGCAGATGGCCCCCACCCGGCAGGCACAGGCAATCAGACGCGCGGTTTTTTCGGTGTGAATGTAGATCAGCCGCGCCTCATCCGGGGGGGCGGTTTCCGCCGCCAGATCCTCGATCTGACCGCCGATCACTCCCTCGCTGCCGCCGGCCCGGGCCAGTTCAGTGACCAGCATTCCCGGGGGATGGGGCGGGGGAACCGCGGTTTCCGCCATCCAGCCCAGCGCCAGGGTCAGCAGCGCATTTCCGGCCAGCAGGGCATTGGCCTCTCCAAACTGAATGTGGGTGGCGGGTTTGCCCCGGCGGAGGTCGTCGTCGTCCATGCAGGGAAGATCATCGTGAATCAGGGTGGAGGCATGAAAAATCTCCAGCGCAGCCGCGGGTTTGATCGCGCGCGTTGCGGCCCCGCTGAAACATTCACAAAATCCAAGTGTCAGGATGCCCCGCAGACGTTTCCCGCCGCTCAGACTGGCATAACGCATGGCCGCATGCACCACGGTGGGACGGGTGTCCGCTGGAGGAAGCAGCCGCTCCAGGGCGGCCTCCAGTTCCGCGCGGTGCGCCGCCATCCAGGGTTCCAGCGCCGCTGCGGTTTTCGGGTCATTGACATTCATAACCCATCCGATATAGTTCCCCCCTGCTTTTTTCAATCACGGAACTGAATCCAGGAGGTTTTAGATGCCCACGTACGATTATCAATGTCAGGAGTGTTCCCACACTCTGGAAGCCTTTCACGCCATGAGTGCCGAACCGCTCAAAGACTGTCCGGCCTGTGGAAAGCCCGCCTTGAAACGTCTTATCGGCACCGGAGCCGGACTGCTCTTCAAAGGCAGCGGGTTTTATCAGACCGATTACCGCAGCGACAGCTATAAAAAATCGGCCGAAGCCGAGAGTTCCAAGCCCTCAGCGGACAAAAAGAAAGAAAGCACCGCCAAACCTACGGCGGCCGACGCATGAGCACCAAGTCCAAAAACAAAGAGCCGATGATCGCCTGCCCCTCCTGCGGGGCACAAAACCGGATTGCCTCGCCTTTCTGCAAAGACTGCGGGGACCGCATCTACAAACACGGGGCCTACCCGACCTTGGACAACACTTCGAAGGAGCCCAGCAGTGCGGCCAAGGCCTTCAGGAGCGCGGTCAATTCCCTGCTGTTTCTCGCGCTGGTGGCGGTGTTGGCCCTCGCATTCTGGCCCTACGCGGCCACCACGATTCCCGCCGGTCAGGACCCCAACAAACAGGTGGAGCGTTATCTGGCGGTGGTGGAGGAGGCGATCGATCAGGGAAAAGAACTGCCGGTGACCCGTATTTCCGAACCCAATGTAAACGCGTTTGTGGGCCAGAACAATGAGGAGCAGAAGCGCAAGCTGCTCGGCATCCGCCTGAATACGCCCCGGCTGGAACTGATCGCCAATGAACCGCTCGGACCCTTCAATCTCAGCACACGCCTGCTGATGGAGCCTCCGGAAGGCGGCGGGGCTCCGGTTCCGGTGAATTTCTGGGTGGGGCATCTTCCCCTGCCTCCCTTCTGGGCCAAACCCTGGACCCGCTCGCTGGCCGCCCGCTTCGATCTTGAGCTGGCTCCGGAACTCTGGGAGCATCTGAGGATCGAAAAGGTGGACTACGATTCGGTGTTTCTGAAAGTGCATCCCTGATCCATGAAAGTGGTCCTCCAGCGCGTTCGGGAAGCCCGGGTGGAGGTGGAGGGGCGTATCTGCGGTCAGATTGAGCTCGGATTTCTGCTTCTGGTGGGCGTGGGACGGGAGGATCTGCCCGCAGACGCCGAATGGCTGGCCCGCAAAATCGCCGGACTTCGGATTTTTGCCGATGCGGAGGGCCGCATGAATCTCTCCCTCTCCGAGGTCGGCGGAGCCTGTCTGGCCGTGAGTCAGTTCACGCTGTTTGCCGACTGCCGCAAAGGATTCCGCCCCGGCTTCACTGCCGCCGCCCCGGCCGAAAAGGGCCGCAGCGACTTTGATTTCTTTGTGCAGTGTCTCCGGGCCCAGGGCGTGGAGGTGCAGACCGGAATTTTTCAGGCCGATATGCAGGTGCATCTGCTCAACGACGGACCGGTGACCCTGATTCTCGAGCGGGAAGGCGGAAAATGAACCGGCTTCCGGGTCTTCTGCTGGCATTCACTGCCTTGCTCCCGCTCAGCGCCGCCGAACCGCTGACCCTGTGGCTGCAGTCCATTTCTGCGCAGGGCCGGATGGAGGTGCGGGCGACCGATGCGGTTCCCATGCAGCAGCTTTCCCTCTGGGCGGAACGCAGTCTCAAGCGGCTGGAGGAGGACTGGCAGCGGGAAATTCCCTTTCAGTCCGCACGCCCCTTTGTGTTTGTCATCGACTCCGCCGCGGGCAGCGTGCAGTTCCGTCAACACTGGGAACAGCAAATCCTGCGGCAAACCCTGCGCCTGCCCCCCACCGCCCTCGCCGAAGAAGCCCCCCTGCTGGCGGAACATTTCACCCGCGCCATGCTGTACCGGGTGGGAATTGCAGCGGGCGGCGCTGGCCCTGTGCCGCGCAGTTGGGAAGCGCCGGTCTGGATGGTCCGGGGAACTGCGCACGCCCTGCTCCAGGGCCGCAGCGCCTCTCTGTTTGCCACGCTGGTTGCCGCCTACACCGATTCCACCCCGCCTTTTCCCGAACAAATCAGTGCCGGAGGGGCAGGAAGATCCCTGCTCCGTCAGGAGGCGGAGGCCGCGCTGCTTTGCCGCTGGATTTTTCAGCAGAACGCCGCAGAATTCTGGCCGAAGCTGGTGGAGAACGGTTTCCGGGATTCGGAAAGCTGGGTCCGCAGTT
>JBMTJR010000161.1:0-5661 GCA_049438565.1 Kiritimatiellia bacterium | reverse complement strand
TTTTTGTATAACCCCTTGTAGTAAGCACTTGTTATGAAACTCCGTGCAACCCTGGCTCTCTACCTTCAAACATCATTATGGACTTTTTTTGTGACGGTTCAGGTGGTTATATGGGCTTGTTCCTTTACACGTAATTAATAAATAAGCCCTTGTTTTGTGTTAAGTATGCTAAATCGCCTGATCCTAAAATCATTGCAGGAGTGGAAATCAGGTCCCGTCAGGAAACCACTGGTTCTGCGCGGAGCGCGGCAAGTAGGAAAGACGGTTGCCGTACGCATGTTCGGCGCATCTAATGACTTGTCCGCGGATTTTCGCGGGGGATTGCTGGAACAATTGACCAGTCAGGAACTGCTTGCTTTGAAAAACGAAAAACGGGACCGAAGTCCCGTCAAACCTGAGAGAGATTTTATTTATAATTCGAGACGGACGCCGGCGTAGGCCGAACGGTCCGGGGTTCCATATCCACGCGTTTCCTGATATTGCTCATCGAAGAGGTTTTCGACCCGAAGGTAGATTTCGGTATGGGCGTTCAGCTGGTAAGCCATTCTGCCTCCCATGACCCAATAGGCGTCAAGCTCCTCTACGGGAGGACCGTCAGGACGGTAATTCAGATCCTGCACCCCGGCGACATAGCTGAGGAGTGCACTGAAAATCCAGTCCCCGCAGCTTGCCACTGCGGAAACAGAAACGTCATGTTCGGGAACCCGGAGAAGATCCTCTCCCGAGGTGTTTTCCGCTTCAATCATGTAGGTGTAAGAAGTTTGCAGGAGCAGGGTCTCAGAAGGTTCATACGTCAGCGATACTTCCACCCCGTTCCGGTTGCTTTCCCCCTCCACCTGTGAGTATCCGGTTGGGAATACGTATTCAATTTGATCGGTCACATCCAACTGGAAATAGGTGAGGGCCGCCTTCACTTTTTCAGCCCAAAGATTCTGATCGATTCCAAGCTCCCAGCTGATGCTGGTTTCCGGATCCAGGTCCGGATTTCCCAGCTGACTGTCATACAGCTCGAAGAGAGAAGGGGCCCGGAACCCGGTGCCCACGCTTCCGCGGAGCCGGGTTGCATCCGAAACGGAATACGCCGAAGTGGCTTTCCATGAACTCTGACTTCCAAACTCCGAATGATCATCATTCCGGAGGGTGAGGCTGAGGATCATCTGTTCGACCGGAAGAAAATCTACTTGAGCAAAGATTCCGTACAAGGTGTTTGATTCGTCAATTCCGGAGTTGGTTTCCGCAGTTTCCTCCGTGGCATTCGCACCGGCGAGAAGTCCCAGAGCGGGATTGATTTCAACCCGCATCAGATACTCGGCCTCTTTGCGGTCCCCGCGGAAAGAGGCAGGGAAGGTCCCTTCCGTATCCCGGTTCGTGCGGTAATAGGTCAGCTGCAGATCATGAATTTGTTTCCCTTCCAGGCGGTCGTAGGTCATCCCGGCCATGGCCTGCGTGTGGTCCCCGCGGGTGAGATTGCTTCCATCATCGTCCACCGGACCCACTCCAAATTCAAAAGCATCGAATTCAATGGTGTGGTCGGAATGCTTTACCGAACCCCTTAATGAAACGCTTTCGTTAAACTGGTATCCCCCCCGTAAGCCCAGCGTGGTATTTTCATAGCCATCCTTTTCAGAATTTCCGGCGGGCTCATCGGCGGCCGAAAATCCTTCACTGTCGTACACTTGCGCATCGGCCGTTATAAATCCGCGTTTGGTGCCGGCCCGGACAGAAGCCTGACCCTGATAGGTGTCGTAAGAACCTGCTTCAACCATCAGATCCGATTGTACGCCCTCTTTTGCATCACGGGTTGTGATTTCAATCACCCCCGCGACCGCCTGTCCGCCGTAGAGGGAACTCTGGGATCCCCGGAGAATTTCAATCCTTTCAATATTCCCCAGAAGAATATGCTCAATTTCCGGAGCAATCTGTCCTGCCGAGGGGTCTGAGACGTTGACGCCGTCCACGCGAATTAACCGATCCCTGTGGACCGCTTTGGGCAAAATGGATTCCCGGAACGGTCCGGAGATAAGCCCCCAGCGAAAGATTTCCATGATTCTGCAAATCATCGGAGGTGATGACGCTCAGGCTGGCTCCGGTTTGGGAAGGAGCCGCAGGCATCCGTGAAGCGTTTACTCGCAGTGGAGTCAGTTCCGGCGTGGCTTCCTGAGCCAGCGCGACGGTGTGAAGCAGGCAGGCGGCACTTAGAAGAGTGTGGGTGCCAAGAGATATTTTCATGTCTTTTCCTTTACCCCTTACGCGGGGGTACGAATGTTAAAGGGATGTTCTCGGGAAACATCTGGAGTCCTTTGTCACGTCTTCTGGCTTCCCGGCTTGACCTTCTTTTTCCCCTTCCGTTCGGATGAACGTGGATCTGGAAAAGTCGTATCCGGTTACAGTGGCGCGACCGCGGCTGATTCTCACAGCCTTCCGTTTGACAAAGTACTCTTCAGCGAATGTCGCGACGTCCTCATACCCGGGAGAGAAAGGATGGCAAGTGAAAAAGGAACTAAATCGTACACGGTAAATCCTGTATAGATATATTCATTTATTATGATAAGCAGATCCTTTGTATTCTTTCCTTCCGGGCAAAAGAAAAACCTTTGAGGAATCAAAGGTTTTGGAAAAATAGATGGCACCCCCAAGGGGATTCGAACCCCTGTTGCCGGGATGAAAACCCGGTGTCCTAGGCCTCTAGACGATGGGGGCGTCTGTGAGAAGGAGGGCACTTCATACACGAGTTTTTTTCTGCGTCAATAGTGTTTTGTGCTTTTTTACGGAAAGGAAACAGGGCATGGAGGAAAGCCCTCCTTTGGGGGGGATTTGTAATCTGCGTTTAACCTGAAACCCCATGAAAACTCCCCTTTGGACTCTTGATGATTTGTTTGCCGCGGCGAAAGCCGGAGGGGAGGGCTGTTCTCCGAAAGCTTTGGTGATGTACAGCAGTCTGCGGGGCGCAATGATTGCAGATCCGCGGGGAATGTGGCTGCCGGTGGAGGATCATCTGGTGCACCGCGGTGACGGGGTGTTTGAAACGCTCCTCTATGAAGGGGGGGGGATTTACAATGCGGATGCGCTTCTGGATCGGCTTGAGACTTCCGCAGCGGCGGTGGGGCTGACTCTTCCCCTTTCCCGTATGGCTTTGCATGAGGTGCTGAAGGACTGTTTTACCGTGGCCGGCCGTGACCGGGCGCTGGCCCGTCTTTTGCTGGGAAGGGGACCGGGCGGTTTTTCGGTCGATCCCGCAGAATGCTCCGCCGCCTCTCTTTATGTGGTGGTGTATGAGGCTCCGCCTCCGTTTATGGAAAAATTCCCCGGGGGTGCCCGGGCGGTTTTGAGCCGGATTCCCCCGAAGTCAGGAGGTCTGGCCGGAATTAAAACCTGCAATTATCTTCCGAATGCCTTGATGAAAGCCGAGGCGAATGCGGCCGGTGTGCATTTTGCCCTCGGGGTGGATGCTGAAGGGTTCCTCACGGAGAGTGCGACCGAGAATCTGGCGGCGGTCGATGCGGAGGGCCGTCTGATTGTGTTGCCCACCCGTCACCATTTGCCGGGCACCACCCTGCAGCGGGTGGCTGAACTGGCCCAGGCGCAGGGCCGGCGACAGATCGTCCGTCCCCTCCGTCCGCCGGAACTGTTTGAAATGTCGGAAGTACTGATTGTGGGCACCACCGCCTACGTGACCCGGCTGATCGAACTGGATGGCAGGCCTTTGCCCTCCGGTCCGGTGGCGGCGGAACTGGACGCCTTGCTGCGGAAAGATATTTTAGATTCCGGTCGGAACTGCCGAATCTTTTGACAAGCCCGTCAATCCCCCCTATGCTGGAGAAAAGCTATAACCTATTGGAGATTCTATGAACATTACCCGTCGAGACGCTTTGAAAAAGACTGCCATTCTGGGAGCCGCCGCCACTATTGCCCCGGGACTGCTCCGTGCAGCCGCATCCGCCGCCACCGGCGAATTCAAACTGATGCTGCTGCCCTATGGGTTCGATGCCCTGGAGCCGGCCATCGATACGCAGACGATGCAGATTCATTACGGGAAACATCATGCCGGTTATGTTCGCAAACTGAATGCGGCGCTGACGGAAGTTTCCGGATCCCCCTCTCTGGAGGAACTGATGAGCGGGCTGGCGGATGTGCCGGAACCGGTCCGGCTTTCTGTGCGTAATAACGGGGGAGGGACCTACAATCACAATCTGTTTTGGCAGTCAATGGCCCCGCCGAGCGAGGGGGGCGGGGGGGCGCCCGCGGGTGCGCTGGCCGCCCGGATCCGCAGGGATTTTGGTTCGGTGGAGGCCTTCCAGCAGGCCTTCTCCGCTGCCGCTGGATCTGTGTTCGGCAGTGGCTGGGCCTGGCTGATTCTGCGGGAGCGGGACGGCAAACTGGCTGTGGTCACCACCGCCAATCAGGACAATCCGCGGATGACCTCGGTGCTGGAGCCTGACAACTGTGGCCGGCCGCTGTTGGGACTGGATGTCTGGGAGCACGCATATTATCTTCACTATCAGAACCGCCGCGCCGATTATATCTCCAACTGGTGGAAAGTGGTCAACTGGCAGCAAGTGGCGCAGCGACTGGGCTGATGGTCATTTTTTTGGGATTTTTGCCAATATCCCGGTTGACGGGCGCAAGTTTCTTAGCATAGGGATTGAGGTCTCCTATGAAATGGCTGAACTTCTCCCTCCCTCTTTCCGTTCCTGTATTCTCTGATTCTGTGCGGCAAGGATTTTGTTCTCGGCTGAGGAGCGTCTCGTTCGCATTTCTCTTGGTATCTGTGTCCGCAGTGTCGGCGCAGGAGGGTTCAAATCCTGTTGAGCCGGTGCTTTCTGCCCAGGAAAAGCAGTTTGAGCAGGAGGCGGATTTCATTGGACACCTTGCGGACATGGGACTGTTTGAATACACTTCTCTGGCGTTGGAAGAGGCGAGAGCCCGTTTCCCGGAGCTGAGCAACCGGGTTCAGGTGCTGGAAGTGGCCACGCTGTTGCGGCAGGGGAAAACTCAGGATGTGGAGAAGATTCTGGCGGGACGGAATCTGAACACCGACATGAAAGCCCAGGCCATGCTGCTGCAACTGGCGATGACCTACGACGCGATGGGCAACAACCCCAAGGCGCTGGAAAATTACCAGAAATTTCTGTCCCTGAATGAAGGCAAAGAAATCACCGATCCGGATGTCCTGCGCTATTTTGCCTCTGCGGGACTGCGGCTTTCCATGATTCTTAAAGACGAGGGCAAATGGGATGAAGCCGGGAAAGTGCTGGATCTGGTAATCCAAGGAACCACGGATAATTATTTAAAAAGAAAATTCTTCATTCTGGCTGCGCAGAACCGCCTCGATCAGGCACTGACCCAGTCGGGATCAGCCCGGAATGAGTCTTTGCAGAAAGCATCCGATTATGCGAATGAACTGCTTTGGGGCGGTAACGACAATTATTTCTACATGGCCATGGGGATCAAAGCCTGGATTGAATTTGTACAGGGCAATCCACAGTCCGCGCTGGAGACCCTGAACCAATCCAAAGTGAAAGCCATTGCCATGGAAAAAACCATGGAGGAGTCTGAAGTACCAAAGTCCGAGTATCCACGCGCGATTCTGCGTTATGTAGAGGGGCTCATCCAATGGGACCAGGCCAAAACCGCACTTGGCAACGGAGATGAGCAGGGGGC
>JBMTJR010000160.1:0-5716 GCA_049438565.1 Kiritimatiellia bacterium | reverse complement strand
ACGGTCCCGACAGAATCCTGCGCCGAATTCAGACGATCTGCGCAGTCGTCCTGGCTCCCTGGATGCTGAAAAAAATCGGGTGGGAGGGGTTTCAGGATCTGGGCTGGCAATCCTCACAAAGCCGGGAAGCGAGAAAAGCGGATTTTTGGCGCTGGTTTTTGATCGGAACTCTGGCGATGGCCGGTATTTTTGTCACTTCTTTGCTTTCCGAAATCCGCGTCCTGAATCCTTTCTCCGCTGGGCGCTTCTTTTCTTCGCTGATCTCCGGATTCCTTTTCACCGGGCTTGCCGTGGGGATCCTTGAGGAAACCCTCACCCGGGGAGTGCTGTACCGAACCCTGGCCCGGACCTGGACCCCCTGGACCGCGGCACTGGTCACCAGTCTGATTTTCGCCTGGGCCCACTTTATGAAAGCCACCCCGGAGAGTTTTGAAAATGGATACTTCGCGATCATCCACTCTTCCCTTTTTGCCGATTTTGCCAAACCGACGGTGCCCCTCAAATTTCTCAATATGTTCGCTTTTGGCGTCGTGCTCTGCCGTCTGGTCCAAGCGCACGGCGATATCTGGGCCGCCGCAGGCCTGCATGCCGCCGCCGTCGGATGTATCAAGGTTTTCTCGAAAATGACCGAATTCAATCCCGATACCGGATATCAAAGCTGGATCGGAGGACACAGTTCCAAATTCGACGACGGGTGGCTCCTTTTTTTCGTTCTCCTTGCCATGCTTTGCCTCCTCGAATGGAAGCGGCGGAACTCTGCGTATTCCTCCCGTGTCCACTTTTAAGCAGATTGGCCGTTTTCAAGGGGAGATTGACCCTGAATTCGACACTCCGGCTTTCCGGACCTGGCTCCAGAAATTACCGGATGTCCCGGAATGTGAGGGTTTCTCCGCAGAACGGGACCTCATCCGCAACGTTCGCCCTCCCGGGGGGGCCTCTCCTCTGGCACTGAAAAAATATGTCCCCCCCCCGGTCTGGAAATCCTTTTCCGATGAACAAACCGGAAGAGGCAGCCGGGCCCGCAGAGCTTTTGCCTACGCACAACATCTGCAAAATCAAGGCGTACCTACCCCCCGGCCCATCGCCTGGCTTGAATTTCAGCAGGGCCGTAAAGTGGTGGAGCAGTATTTTATCTCTGAAGGTCTTCCAGGAGCCTGCACCCTACGCGGCGCACTGTTACACCACTATTACGAGAATCCGCTTTGCTCCAAACTTATGGAGTTATTAAATGTTACCGCAAAAACGGTACGTTTAATGCATGCGGCCGGATTTGAACACCGGGATCTGGGAAATCAGAATATCCTGGTCCGCCGCAATGCGCAGGGCGAGTGGGCAGAGGCCTGGGTGATCGATCTGCATCGTGGTGTTCTCCGTTCGGAGCTGTCCTCCCGTCACCGCGGAAAGGACAACGCCCGGATTACCTTGCCCTCGGATCTGCGCCGGGTCTTTTTTGAAATGCAGTTCGAACCCTCTGAAGTTCCGGCGGAGTTTCTCCGCAGTGAAAAGCGGGCCCGGAGCCGGTATCAGTTTAAAAGAAAAACCCATTCTTTCCGCCATCCCTTTGATGTCCGCAAATCCACGGAACGCCAATATCCTCCGGAAAAGGATCTGTGGATCTGGGATGACCGATCGCGGCAGGCCATTCCGGCTCTCAGGAGCAAAGAAAAACGGAAATATTACCGCAAACAGGATCTTTTCGAAATCGTCTCCACCTCCATCCGTACTCACTCTTCTCTGAAAAAAGCCTTTGCGGAAATAAAATCACAGGCCTGGACCTCTCCGTTGCCGATGAAAAATAAAATCGGTCTGAGCCTGAATCTTGAACCCGACCGTTTCGAAAAAGAACGAAAATGGCTGAAAAGTCTCGGACCCCTGCCGCTGCTGGTTCGTCTCTATCATCACGAATCGGAATCCAATCAGCGCTTCGCCATCGAAGCAGTCCGTAAACTCACTGCGGAAGGGCATCCGGTCAGCGTTGCACTTGTTCAGGACCGCCGGGCCCTGACTGTTCCCGCCTCCTGGGCGAATTTTGTGGAAAATGCAGGCGGGGGATTGAGTGGATTTGTGGAAAGTTTTGAAATTGGTCACGCCATCAACCGGGTAAAGTGGGGAATTTGGAATATACCGGAATATCGGCAATTTCTGGAACCTTTCCGGAATTGGAATCACCGATATCCGCAAATTCCTCTGATGGGACCTGCCGGAATCGATTTCGAATTTCCCCGCATTCTGCCCATGCTGAATCAGTGGCCGGCAAACAGTCTGTCGGCCTTTTCGCATCATATGTATGTGGATCGACGGGGAGACCCGGAAAACCGGCAATCTGGATTTGATACCGTGGACAAACTCGCCTGGGCGCGCGCAATCGCCCGTGTCCATCCGGCCTGCGCGGAGCGGGTGGTGGTTTCCGAGGTAAATTGGCCTCTGAGCGGGACCGGAGTCTGGTCACCCGTGGGAAGTCCTTATCAAAGCCCCGGGATCCGGCATCAGGATCCCAGTGTGGACGAAGAGACCTATGCCCGCTTCATGAAAAAGTATTATCTGCTCGCGCTTTGCAGCGGCATGGCGGACCAGGTTTTCTGGTGGAACCTGGCCGCGCATGGCTTCGGACTGATTGACGACCGGGATCCAAACGGCTGGCGGCCCCGGCCCGCCTTTCATGTTTTTAAAAATCTGGTCGACCAAACCCGGGACGCCACCTTTCTCCGCCGCGAAGCGGATTCGGAGGGTTTCCGCTACGTTTTTGCCAAAGACGGGAACGAATTCGAAATCTAACCGGGTCCGGATTTCCCTTGTCTGTCGATGCCTTTGCCATATGAATATCTGCCGTGCATTCCGCACTTCCCTTCAGTTTTTCTTTGATCGACGGGTTTCTTTCGGGACGCCACGGGGCCTCGCCTGTGACGGGTTCCCAAAGCGCTCAGTGAAAATAATGAACCCCCTGTTTCCTCATGAGTCTGTCCAAAAATAATCTTCACTCTGAATTTCACCGCATGCAGGACCGCCGCACCAAGGAGATCCTGCTGCAGCAGAAGGCGCATGTCTTCTGGTTTTACGGCCTCTCCGGTTCCGGGAAAACCACGCTGGCCACTGCCATTGAGCAGCGGCTGACCTATCAGGGCTACAAGACCAAGATTTTGGACGGCGACAATATCCGCGGGGGACTCAACAAAGATCTGGGTTTCAGTGATGAGGACCGGCTTGAAAACATCCGCCGGATTTCCGAAGTCGCCAAACTCTTCTATGATGCCGGGGTGATCGTGATCTGTTCTTTCATCACCCCCAAACGCGAATTGCGCGCGATGGCGCGGCAGGTGGTGGGGGAGGGGGGCTGCACCCCGGTGTATGCCAAGGCCTCTTTCGAAACCTGTGCCGAGCGGGATGTGCACGGCCTCTATGCCAAAGCCAAGGCCGGGGAAATCAAAAATTTCACCGGCCACGGCTCCGGATTCGAAGAACCCGCCCCCGATGATCCGGACTGGATGATTGACACGGATCTCCTGAGCGAGGCCGAGGCGCTCGATGAACTGATCCGGCGCATCCATCCGGTGATCGAATTCGAATCCGCGATTACTCTGTAAGGGTGAGGAAATTGGGGAATTCTGAAATGAGGAAATAAGGGAATTCATTGATTGAGGGTTGCTTAGTTCCCTCATTTTTTGGAAAGAAATCAGGATGCTTCCCCAAATTCCTCACTTTCCCAATTTCCCAATCCCCCGAACACAATGAGCAAGAATGTCCTCATCGTGGGCGCCGGATTTTCCGGTGCGGTGGTGGCGCGCGAACTGGCGGAGGGCGGATGGGCGGTCACGGTGATCGATCAGCGTCCGCATATTGCCGGCAACTGTCATACCGCCCGGGACCCGGAAACCGGAATACTGATTCATCAATACGGACCCCACATTTTCAACACCAACCTGGAGAATGTCTGGACCTACGTCAACCGCTTCGCGGAATTCGGACCCTTTATCAACCGGGTCAAAGCCACGACTCCGCGCGGGGTGTTCAGTCTGCCCCTCAATTTGCTGACCCTGAATCAGTTTTTCGGCAAAACCCTCTCTCCGGGGGAGGCTGAAATTTTTGTGGCCGGTCTGGGCGACAAATCGATCAAAGATCCGCAGAATTTTGAGGAACAGGCCCTGGCCACGATCGGTCCGGAACTCTACGAAACCTTTTTCAAAGGCTATACCCACAAGCAGTGGGGGGAGGATCCCACAGCCTTGCCCGCAGACATTTTCAAGCGGCTGCCTATCCGCTTTGATTACAACGACAATTACTATAACAAAAACTATCAGGGCATTCCCCGGGAGGGCTACACCGCTCTCATCGCCAACATTCTCGATCATCCGGGCATCGAGCTCTGTCTCAACACCGCCTACACCCCGGACCTCTCCAAAGGGTTTGCCCACACCGTGTACACCGGGCCCCTGGATCAGTATTTCGGGTTCCGCGAAGGGCGTTTGGGCTACCGCACGGTGTACTGGGAGCGGCAGACGGTGGAGGGCGATTTTCAGGGCGTGGCCTGCATGAACTATCCGGATCCGAAGGTGCCCTGGACCCGTAAGATCGAGCACAAACATTTTGCCCCCTGGGAATCCCATTCCCGCAGCGTGGTGTTCACCGAATTCAGTAAAGCCACGGAGCCGGCCGACATTCCTTACTACCCCAAGCGGCTGGCCGCCGACAAAGTCCTGCTCGCCCGATACCAGGCCCTCGCCGCCGCCGAAAAAAACGTCAGCTTCCTCGGACGCCTCGGCACCTACCGCTATCTGGATATGGATTTGACGATTCATGAAGCTCTCAAGGCGGGAAAACAGTTGATTGAGAAATTAGGAAATTAAGGGAAAGGCATATTGAATGGTTACAAGACATTTGAAGATTTGTCTTGTTACAGAGCGGCCAGAGATTTCAGACTCAACATTTCCCATTGGGCCAAAAGTCTTCCCAAAGACGAAAAGTATCTCTTAAAATCGCAAATTCTTCGATCGTCCAGATCAGTACCGGCAAACATCGCAGAGGGATATGGCCGCTACCATTTTAAAGAAAATATCCAATTCTGCAGGCAGGCGAGGGGATCACTGACCGAAACGCTGGAACACCTGAACCTTGCTTTGGACGAGGAATACCTCTCAAAAGATCTTTATAATCAGCTTCGTGCCGATTATGAGAACTGCCTTAAAATTTTAAACGGCTACATTTCTTACCTGCAACGCTGTCTCAAAAACAAATAACATCTCTCCCACTGTGTCCTTGGCCTGTAAGGCCCCCAATTCCCCAATTTCCCAATTCCCTAAAATGAACTACACCATCACCCATCTCAAGCAGCTCGAATCCGAAGCCATCTACATTCTCCGCGAGACGGCGGCGCAGTTTGAAAAGCCGGTCATGCTCTTCTCCGGGGGCAAAGACTCCATCGTGATGGCGCATTTGGCGAAAAAAGCTTTCTGGCCGGCGAAAATTCCCTTTCCGCTGATGCACGTCGACACGGGTCACAACTTTCCCGAGACCATGGAGTACCGGGACCGTTTTGTGGCCGAGCTGGGCGCCAAGCTGGTGGTCGGTTCGGTGCAGGCGGCGATTGATGCCGGAAAGATCAAAGAAGAGACCGGCGCCCGGGCCAGCCGGAATGCGCTGCAGACCTATGTGCTGCTGGAGGCGCTGGAGGAGGGCGGATATGATGCGGCCATGGGGGGCGGACGCCGCGACGAGGAAAAAG
>JBMTJR010000159.1:0-5762 GCA_049438565.1 Kiritimatiellia bacterium | reverse complement strand
GGCAAATGTGCCCGAGCTCCTTTTCCAATCGGGCAAATATGCCCGAGCTCCTTTTTGATGCGGGCAAATGTGCCCGAACTCCTTAAAATCTCACCCAGCCCGCCTGTGAGAGAAGATCTGCGAGGATGCCGGGGTCGATACCGACCCCTTCCTCGATCTCTCCGAAATCCCCATCAGGAAAACGGGGGAAGTTTCGGATCTCCAGTCTCTCGCCACCCACCTCTGCCTCCACGATTCTGCCTTTACGGACCCGGAAGATAAAATTGCGCCCGTCCGGCACTGTCAGCTGACTCGCAAAGCCGGGGGTTTGATCCCAGATCCAGGCCGGCGCGGCAAACTGTGATTTCTCTGCTTCCCAGGTCTCCGGCAGCTGCGCAAACCCCATCTGGTCTGCCCGGCCGAAACAGGCTTCCCCCTCCTGAAGCAGGGCCTCCAGAATTTTCTCCCGGTTCAGACCGGGGTCCAGATCGGTCAAATTCACCACCGGTGCAGGTACAGAAGGTACCGCATGGGTCTGCATGTTCAGCTGACGCGGGGAAAGGGCGGACCGGAGCAGATCCAGATCCGCGTTTAAAAGCAGCGTGCCATGATGCAGCACTTTTTCCCGACGGTAACAGAAGGCGGAACCGGAAATTTTCCTCTCCGCCACCCGCACACTCCCTCCCGCTCCTTTCACGGCCTGAATGTCCAGACGGGCCAGCGCGCGGATCAGCAGATCGTGCATGGTTTCCGGACGGTAGCCCTCCCGGGGAAGGATCCAGGCAATATTCAGGTTTCCCGGATCGTGATAGACCGCCCCCCCGCCGGAGACGCGCCGGGCCAGCTTGAGCCGCTCCGCCTGCAAAAGCTCCAGATTGCATTCCCGCCAGGGATTCTGATTTTTCCCCATCACCACCGCCGGTTCACCAATCCAGCAGAAAAGCAGGGCCTCTGCATCCGGAGTGGTATTCAGCAGACAATTTTCCAGCGCCAGCGCCTCAAAGACATTCATTTCCCCGGGCGGGGCGAAGCATTTCACGTGAAGTTCTTCTCCAGAAACGGCCTGATTTTCGGCCATTCAAATTCAAAGTTCGGAGTAAAAACCCCGCAGCCCACAGCCGCCTCAATCTCTGCGGGTTCCCAGAAGCATCCATCCTCGATTTCGGAAGCCTGCAGCGTGAACGGACCCTCATGCGTCAGAAGAAAAGAGCGGATCAGTTCAGACTCCACCGGACTCCGCCAAAGATAATGATAGAGGAACACCGGGTTTCCGTTCCGGATCCCCAGCTCCTCCCGCAGTTCCCGTTTCGCGGCATCTCCGGCGCTTTCCCCCGCATCGACGTGTCCCCCCACCGAGGTGTCCCATTTTCCGGGCTGGATATCCTTGTGCGCGGAGCGTTTTTGCAGAAAAAGGTTCCCGGCCTCATTCACAACAAACACATGCACCGCCTGATGCAGAAGTTCAGGATTGCCATGACATTCCGAGCGCAGCGCCCGTGCACCGGTCAGCACCCCGTTTTCGTCCACCAGATCGAACCACTCCTCCATCAGCCCAGATCTCCGACCAGAGGGGGAGGCACCACCAGATCCCGGCCGCAGCGTCCGCAGGTGGTGCTGAGATGGGCCCAGGAAACGGGAACTTTCAGCTTTTGACCGCAACGGTAACAATAGAATTTAAAGGTCGGTTCGGCGAGATCCTGGGTCAGGTCCATTTTGGGAGAGGGCTCGGACTGCTCCGGATTCAGCGGACGCTGCTCCACCGGATCCCGGAGGGTGGAACTGTTGAGGTGCACGGCACCGGAGGCGGAATTGTCCAAAGCATCCTCATCCTCCGGATCCGGAATATGCAGGGTCTGGGAGGGTCCCGGTTTGGAATTGTGATCCTGGATCATGACTTTCGGGGTCAGTACGACAGAACCTTTTTTCTTCACAATGATTTTCTTAGCGGGCATATCCTGTCCTCCTTTTTGCTCCCTTAATCCTACCGGGAAAAAATGTCCAATAAAAGAGGGCCGGGTTTTTCCGGGTTTTCCATCAATGTGTTTGATATTCGGTTCCCGATTGTAGTAGGATACCCTCAATTGTCTCCATAAAATTTTCAACAATCCTGTTCCCTGAACTGTTTAAGAGACAAAGCATTCGCCCGCTGCGGCAGGAGGCAGGCGGAGCCTTTCAAATCACCCCCACCCCGAGATACTCTTTATGCGATTTATCAACAGTGAAAAAGCCCCGGAAGCTGTCGGCCCCTACTCCCACGGGGTTCAAGTCGGAAATCTTCTCTTCTGCAGCGGACAGATTCCTCTGGATCCGGCCACCAAGGCGCTGGTTCCGGGTGGCATCCGTGAACAGACAGAACAGGTACTCCGCAATATCACCATGGTGCTGGATTCCCGCGAGCTCAACCTCAGCCACGTGGTCAAATCCACCATCTTCATGACCGACCTCGCGGATTTCTCCATGGTGAACGGAATCTATGCCCAGGCCTTCGGCCCCCACAAACCGGCCCGGTCCACGGTGCAGGTGGCCGCCCTCCCTCTGGGGGCCCTGATCGAAATAGAAGTCATTGCCGAGATTGTCTGAGCTTCCATGCACGGTGAAACCATCACGTTTCTGCTGCTGATTATCCTGGGGTTCACCACCTGGCAGGGGCTGAACCAGCCGAGGGTGATGGAAAAGTACCTTTTCAGCACCGAGGCCATCCGCTTCCGACGCCAGTGGATCCGCCTGGTCAGTCCGGCCTTTCTGCATGGCAGCTGGGGGCATTTTGCCGGCAATGCGATCACCCTCTTTTTCTTTGGCCGGCATTTGGAGAATCAGTTAGGGCCCGGGTTTCTGCTGGGCATCTTTTTCGCATCGGTGGCCGGCGGACATTTGCTCTGCATGCTCCTGCATCCACAGGGGGATTACCGGGCGGTCGGAGCTTCCGGCGGAGCGCTGGGGCTGCTCTTCGCCACCATCATGCTGCTGCCCGGTATACGGATTATGATTTTCCCGGTGCCGATTCCGATTCCGGCCTGGATCTATGCGCTGGGATATCTGCTCTACACCCTTTCCTCCCTGCGGGGCGGCGGCGGAGTGAGTCATGAGGCGCATCTGGGAGGCATGCTGAGCGGAATTCTGCTTACCCTGCTGCAGTACCCCCGCCTGCTTGCACAGCAGCCGCTGCTGATTTCAACTCTGCTCCTGCTGAGCGGATTCGGCATCTGGTATTTTCATCAGAACCCCGGCCGGGTTCCCGGATTTCTGGGAGGGCAGGTCCGGGGGAAAGTGGATGATTATAAGCGCGCACGCCATGCACGCAATGAGGAACAGTTGGACCGCCTGCTCGACAAAGTCTCGCGCGAGGGAATTCAAAGTCTGAGCAGCCGCGAGCGTCAGCTGCTGCAGGACGCATCCCGGAAAAGAGGAGGAAAACGGTGAAATTCATCCGGAATTTATTTCCTCTGGCCCGGCTGACCTGTGTGGAGATTCCGCGGCAGCCCGCGCTGCTGCTGCTCAGCACCACCCTGCTTCTGTTCATCGGTTCGCTCCCATTTCTGATCACCCACAATCTGGGGGAAGCAGGCAAACTGGTGCGCGATTCCGCGCTGGCCATGATGCTGCTCGGAAGTCTGATTCTGGCTGTTCCCGCAGCCTGCAATGCAGTCAGCACCGAGATCCGCCGGGGCACCGCGGGGGCCATTCTCAGCAAACCGGTCAGCCGTATCCGCTTTCTGGCCGCGAAGTTCACCGGCGTGTCCATGGTCATGCTGGTTTTTTCCGGCATGGCCACGCTGGCCATTCTCATGGCCGACCGCGCCGCCGCCCGGGAGTTTCAGGTGGGATGGCGCTATCTCATCCCGCTCTATCTGGCCATCGCCGGAGCTTATATTCTGGCCAGCGGCATCAATTATTTTACCAGCCGCCCCTTCACCTCCACCGCTTTCTGGTCCATGGCCCTGCTGATTCTGGCCGCTTTTGTCTGGACCGCAGTCATGAAAGAAACGCCGCCGCAGGAGCATTCTCACGAATCACATTCCGAAGCCGCCCACGCAGAGGCGGATCACGGAGATCATGGACACAGTCACGAAGCACCGGCCTATTTTGAGCCGGTGCCCATCCGCTGGAACCTGATTCCGGCCTGTGTGCTGATCACTTTTGCCGCGCTGATGCTGCAGGCCCTCGCCCTGCTCTGCGCCCTGCGTCTCGGGGTGGTGCCCTCCCTCTCTGTCTGCAGTGGATTTTTTCTGCTGGGACTGATGTCGGATTATCTGCTCGCCCAGCGGGCCACCGAGAGCCTCTGGGCCGGCGTGCTCTACCGTATTCTGCCGAACTGGCAGCATTTCTGGATGGCTGACGCGCTGACCGGTGGCGGTCAGATTCCCTGGATCTATGTGGGATCGGCCGCAGCCTATGCCCTGGTGTGGACCGGAGGAATACTCGCCATTGCTTTCGGAATGTTTGACCGTATGGAGGTGTGCTGATATGACTGAAGAACCCGTCGTTCTCACCCGTAATCTGCAGAAAATCTTCAAAGATTTCTGGCGTCGCCCCCGGGCCCGCGCTGTGGACGGAATCGATCTCACCCTTCACCGGGGAGAAGTTTACGGACTGCTCGGGCCCAATGGCTCAGGCAAAAGCACCACCATCAAAGTGCTGCTCGGCCTGCTGCATCCGGACGGTGGAGAAGTCCGGGTGCTGGGGAAACCTCCCCGCGATGTGGAGATCAAGCGGCGGGTGGGATATCTCCCTGAGGAATCCTACCTTTATCCCTATCTTGATGCGCGGGAGACTCTCCGCTTTTACGCCACCCTGTTCGGTCTCAAAGGCAGCATGCGGGAGCGACGGATTGACGAGCTTCTGGAAATGGTGGGACTGGCCCATACCGGCCGCCGGCGGGTGGGGGAATTTTCCAAAGGCATGGCCCGGCGCATCGGACTGGCGCAGGCCCTGATCAATGATCCCGATCTGGTGATTCTGGATGAACCGACTTCCGGACTCGATCCGCTGGGAACCCGCCAGGTCAAGGACATCGTGAGTGCCCTGGCTGAAAAAGGAAAAACCGTGCTGCTCAGTTCGCACCTGCTGGCGGATGTGGAGGATGTCTGCGAACGGATCACCATTCTCTACGGTGGAAAAGTGCAGGCCAGCGGTCCCATCCGGGAGTTGCTGCAGGTGGCGAATCATCTGCAGATCCGGCTGAAGGATCTCGATGAGAACCAGCGGACCCATCTCCTGGACACCCTGGAGACGCAACTGGGTCAGCGCCCCACGCTCGAACCCACCCGCAAAGATCTCGAATCTTTCTTCCTGGAAGTGGTCGCCCAGGCCCGCCGGGAAATCGGCGAAGGCAGCGGAACCCGCGCCGAAGGAAAACTCGCGGGATTCCTGACGGACGAGAGCTCAGACAAAAAGCGCCCCTCCTCCCCATGAACCCCTGACCCTTGACCATTGACCCTTGACCAATGACATCTGACCATTGACCTCTGACTTCTAATCCCCGAATGCACCGCAACCTCCCCATTTATAAACTGACCCTCCGCTCGATCTTCCGTGAGAGAGTGGCGTTGTCCATGCTGGCTCTGCTGGGTCTGGTGCTGTTCCTGCTCCCGGCCGGACTGGAGAGCGACGGCACGGTCCAAGGCACCCTCCGCATGCAGATCCGCTACAGCCTCGGCGTGTCCTCTTTTCTGCTGGCGGCGATGACAGTCTGGGTCTCCAGCGCCTCTATCGCCGGGGATCTCTCCAGCAAACGTCTGCAGATGATCCTGACCAAACCGGTGCACCGGGCGGAGATCTGGTGG